>CAJCJB010000244.1 GCA_903970545.1 Candidatus Saccharimonadota bacterium
TGTTTACAGAATGTAATGATACCTGCCCTTAAACTTGGAAAATATTCTCATCAGGAAGTAGAAGAACAAGCTTATAAAAGATTGGAAATACTGGGAGTAAAAGATCAGGCTTTAAAGCCTGCCTCTAAACTTTCGGGTGGACAACAACAACGGGTAGCTATTGCACGCGCACTAATTAATAACCCTAAGATAATTATGTGCGATGAGCCAACCGGGAATTTGGACAGCAAGAACACACAAATTGTTTTCGACATATTTAAACAAATAGCCCAAGAATTTCATCAAACTATTATTGCCGTTACCCATGATAATGATTTTGCCAAAGCTTCTGACAGAACCATTGAGTTAGCAGATGGTAAAATTATAAGCCAGGATTTGAAGTTTTAATATTTAAAACGTTGGCAATCTAGGGCTGGAGGTCGTAGCCGGGGGCTCATAATTTTGGCTAAATCTGACCCAGGCCCAAATAATAATAAGTAAATTCGTGGCTGTTAACGTAGTTTAAATAGGTATGATGTATAAGTTGCTTTTAGTGTTTATCACTTATAACTTATCATTTATAACTCATAACTCCTTTGCGCAAAGCCCAAAGACACGTTACCTGATTAATGAAACCAAACCTTTAAAGAAAACCGATACTCTTGCTTTTATGGCTCCTTTTGTGTTTTCGGGAGTAACTAAAGACTATACCAAAATAGATTCAACCCGAAAGATGTATTTTGATGAGAGCTTACCCGATATTGATACCGCCAGGGATTTTAAGATCATAGAAACCTATTACCGCAACTGTTGTTATTTCTGGTACCGTATGCAGTTCGACCCTACTGCCAGGTTTTACAATTTGCAGTTATACAATTTCAAGCCCTATCCTGATAGTGAGCTTACCATACCTGCCTACAACAAGCGTAAAAATACTTACATCGCATCTGTTGCTGCCGAAGATTATAACATCATTCGCACCGAGTTAAAGAAGATAGAAAAAACACTTAATGATTCTTTGGTTTTTAATCTTCCCATAAGTGATTTGTTATATCAGGTACTTTCTAAGTACAGTTCTTCCTTATGTGTACTTACTGATGTGAAAGAATACGAATACATAGGTAATAAACTGGGTAGAAAACACGCCTCGGTTTGTTTGTACCGAATCATTATTATTGATATGAAAAGCAAAAGTATATACTTTTATAACAGCGAAATTGCGGGTAACGATAAAGGAACCGAATATGCCTATCGTTTGCCCGTTGGTTTGGAGAAACGCTCTCCAAGAGAGAATTATCGTTTAAAAGCTATATCGACTCTTATAGGCTCTAAGTTAAAAAGAGAATAAAATAACCTACTTAGAGATTGTTTAAATTTCATAAAGTTTTTACTATGTTCTTTTTCCTTGACGAAAAAGAACCAAAAAGTCAAGACAAAACGATCTGCTACACACAAGGCACGCCTGCTCCGCGTTTTGTCAGGCTTGCGCTCGGTTTTTAGATTACGTTGGTTACCCATATCAGGGGCAGGAGTCCACGAACGGTGTGAACCGAAAGTTTTCTGGGCCAAGAAGGGGGGCTGTGCGCCAAGAAAAGCTTTAGGTTGGCGTTCGTGGTGCACTTTCTTTGCTTCGTTTCTTTGGGCAAGCAAAGAAATGAAGATAAAAGATTCTATTAAAATTTAAACAATATCTAAAATACACTTGTTTAGTATCTTTGTGCAAAATTAGTTCAGATGAAACCTGCCAGCATACAACACTACATAGTCAACACAAAAATAGATTCTGCCCTAAAGCAAATAGCCGATAAAGTAATTGCCAAGCAACGCATCAGTTTTGATGATGGTGTATTGTTGTTTGAAAAAGCAGAGCTTGGCTTTGTGGGTGCTTTGGCTAATTATATAAAGCAACAAAAGAGCGGCGATATGGTTTTCTTTAACCGCAATTTTCATGTAGAGCCAACCAACATTTGTGTGTACACCTGTTCTTTTTGTTCTTACTCTCGTTTAATAAAACATAAGGAAGAAGGCTGGGAGTTATCGGTAGAGCAAATTTTAGATACCATTAAAAAGTGGGACGATAAACCTGTTACAGAAGTACACATTACAGGCGGAGTAATTCCTAAACAGGATTTAGCCTTTTATACGGAGTTGTTTAAGAAGATAAAACAGCATCGTCCGGGTTTGCATATTAAAGCACTTACACCCGTTGAGTATCATTACATCTTTAAAAAAGCAAAGCTTACCTACGAGGAAGGAATGAAGCTGATGAAAGAAGCCGGCTTGGATTCTATGCCCGGTGGAGGAGCGGAGATATTCCATCCCGAGATACGTGATGAAATTGCAGGGGGTAAATGCAGTGCTGATGAGTGGCTTGCAATACATGAAGCATGGCATAACTTAGGCATGAAGAGTAATGCCACTATGCTATACGGACATGTAGAAAAATACTGGCATCGTATTGATCATTTAGAACGTTTGAGAACACTTCAAGATAAAACAGGCGGCTTCAATGCTTTCATTCCATTAAAGTTCAGGAATAAAGATAACCAGATGAGTCATGTGCCCGAGGTATCTGTTATAGAAGACCTGCGCAATTATGCTATCAGTCGTATTTACTTAGATAACTTCGACCATATAAAAGCCTATTGGGCCATGATTGGCAGAAGCACCGCACAACTTGCGCTTAACTTTGGTGCAGATGATATAGATGGTACCATTGATGATACCACCAAAATATACTCGATGGCAGGTGCTGAAGAAAAGTCACCCGTATTAACTACTCAACAGCTTGTAGATTTAATTAAACAGATTGATTTACGTCCTGTTGAAAGAGATACGCTGTATAACGTTGTGCACGATTACAGTAAAGAGTTGGTGGAGGCTTAAAACAAAGAATCCCGCCTTGCGGCAGGATTCTTGTTCAAAAAGTAGAATTAAAGTTTAACCCTATTAAAAATAAAACCACTTTTAGTTTAGAGAAAGCGGTGGGATTTTCCCTTCGCTTAAAAGCTCTTTACATTTCTTTTTATGATCGGCAAAATTGCCAAAAGCAAGTGCATCCAGCATATCAGTACGACTCATATCAGGTTGCTTAAATTTCTTACGGATTTCATCCGAGCAACGATCTACAAACTTCTCAAAACGCTGAGGAGCCCATATATATTCTTTTCTTGCATCAACATTAAATTCTTCAGGAAGTCCGCCTTCAATCTTAGCCTTAATAGCAAGCCCGTCGTAAGACTTAGGTAACTTGCGGTTATCAAACACAAAAGGTTTAGAAATCATGATAACGTGCTTCTTGCGCTTTACGTCAATTAACGAAAGACCATCAAAGCGTAAACCATCTTTAGTAAGAGGTTGATACTTTTTTTTGAAATGATTTAAGATTTCGAACATGAGATTGGTTTGGTGGACTGCAAAGGTACGGACAAATTGTTAAGAAGTATTAATATTGGGCTACGTAAAAGCCTTGTTGGTCTAATTTAATATTAGTAAAGAATTTGTTTAAAACGGGTTAGTATCCTGTTAAGAACAGGTTAATCTGTATTAACAATTACTTTATATAGATTGAAATAAATAACTAAAAAACAGTTAGTTAACTACCTTATAGTAGCACTTAATTTCTCCTCAAAAACCTTAATTAGTTTGTTGGTAGTGTTAGTAATCTGGTTGTCGGTTAGGGTAGCTTCGTCGTTTTGGAGGGTAAAACTAAGGGCGTAGGATTTTTTGCCTGCCGGGATTTTATCTCCCTCATACACATCAAAAAGAGATACTTCTTTTAAGAAATTTCTTTCGGTTTCAAAGGCTAATTTCTCAAGGTCAGAATAAGTAATATGTTTGTCAATTAATAAGGCAAGGTCTCTTTTAACTGCCGGAAATTTAGAGGGCTCAACATAGGTTACAGGCTTAAAGGCAAGCTTGTAAATATTATCTAAATATAACTCGGCATAAAAGACTGGTTGGCTCACATCAAAACTCTTTAAAAGAGGGTTATTTACTGTACCTAACACTGCCAATACTTTGTTCTTAACCTGATATTGGTAAGCTCCTGAAAGGTGTGTATGTTCTGCATTCTGCGCTTTATATATAATGCCCAGTTTATGGAATACAGCCTCTACATACGATTTTAAAGTATAAAAACTAACCTCACCGGGTTTTGGCTGATGATGGTTTGCTTCATGTTTTTTACCGCTGATAACAAGGGCTATTTGCTTGTGCTCGGTATAGGGGAAGTCTCCTGTAGGCTTTTTATGATAGGTTTTCCCGCTTTCGAAAAGCTTCAGGTCTAAATTACGGCGGTTGATGTTATAGGCAACAGTTTCTAACAAACCATAAAGCAGGGTAGGGCGGAGGACAGATAAATCACTACTAAGAGGGTTAAGCATGGCAACCACATCTTCATCGTTTTGGGTATAGGTGCTTTTGGTAAGCGAGGTATTCATAGCCTCGTAAAAGCCCTGATTGGCAAGCAAGGATGAAATCTCCGTGTCAACCTTATGGGTAATATCGGTTTGATTGTTTGATAATGAGAAACTGATTTTTCCGCTTAAACCAACGTTGTTCATGCCATAAATACGCAGCACTTCTTCAATTACATCAGCCTCGCGGGTAACATCGTATTTATATCTCGGCACATGCAGCAATAAACCATCTGCACCTTCTTTAATGATTTCTATACCAACAGATTTTAATATGTTCTTAATAGTGTTTCTGTCGATAGCCTTGCCAATTAAATCATCGCAATTAGAGAATGAAAAGGCAATTTTGTAAGGTTCTATCTTCTCCGGATAAATATCGGTAATGGCAGAGGATATTTGTCCGCCGGCAATTTCTAAGATAAGGTTAGCAGCACGATTCATGGCTGTAAGCGTCATTTCGGGGTCGGTACCGCGCTCAAAACGGAAAGAAGAATCGGTCTTTAAACCCAAGTGCTTAGCGGTTCTTCTAACGGAAGTGGCATCAAAATAAGCCGACTCTAAAAAGATAGCCGTAGTTTTATCACTCACCCCGCTATGCAATCCACCAAACACACCGGCAATGCATATGGCATCTTTGGTGTTGGCAATAACCAAATCGCCAGCCTTTAAAGTGCGCTCTGCACTATCCAAAGTAACAAACTTCTCGCCCTCTTTAGCACTGCGTACAATAATCTGATTCCCTTCAATGGCATTGGCATCAAAGGCATGCAAGGGTTGTCCGGTTTCGTGCAGGACAAAGTTGGTAATATCTACAATGTTGTTGATAGGGCGCAAACCTATGGCAGTAATGTAATTCTTTAACCATTGCGGCGAGGGCGCTACTGTAACACCACTAATCACAACCCCGCTATATCGTTTGCAGGCAGGGTCTTCCACCTTAACATCAATCGTTAATATTCCTGATGCCTCGGGTAGTTCTTTAATACCGTTAAGATGGGTTTGATTTTCGGAGGTATTCTCTCTGCAATTAAGCACAGCAACCAAATCGCGGGCAACACCCAGGTGAGAGGCCGCATCGCCGCGGTTGGGGGTTAATCCAATTTCAAAAACAGTATCAGTATACAGGTTTAGATATTCTGCTGCGGGTATTCCTACAGGAGTATTCTCCGGTAATACCATAATACCAGCATGACTTTGTCCTAAGCCCAGTTCATCTTCGGCACAAATCATTCCTTCGCTGGCTTCGCCGCGTATTTTAGATTTTTTAATCTCCACCCCTCCCGACCTCCCCGCAGGGGAGGAGTTGTCGATTGGATGTAACACAGCGCCAACAGTTGCTACCAGTACTTTTTGGTTAGCCTCTACATTGGGCGCACCGCACACAATGGGTAGAATGGTATTATTGCCTACATCTACCTTGGTAAGGCTTAGTTTATCGGCATTGGGGTGTTTTTGTTTTTCTATCACATGCCCCGTAACCACGCCCTTAAGCATACCTTTTATGCTTTCAAAGCTCTCCATGCTTTCAACTTCCAGTCCGCAGTCGGTAAGTGCCTCGGCAACCTGCTGAGGGGTTATATCCTGTTTATTTATAAGTGTTTTAAGCCAGTTATATGAAATTTTCATGTTGCAAATGTAAGGAAATGTTGAGTTTTTCTCCTTCATTTCTTTGTTTGCCCAAAGAAACGAAGCAAAGAAAATGCACCACGAACGCCAACCTAAAGCTTTTCTTGGCGCACGGGCAGCCCTGCTTTGCCCAGAAAACTTTCGGTTCGCTCCGTTCGTGGACGCCAGCCCCGGAATGATGTGAATACACTACTTAATTCGAAAACAAAGTCAGGTATTGTGAATAAACGTTAAAAAGTGCACTCTTACACGAGAGAAATCATCCTGTACACAAGAGAAACTCTCTCTTACACACGAGAAATGCTTTCTTACATGAGAGAAAACATCTCTTACATAAGAGAAACACATGCTTACACGAGAGAAATGCTTTCTCACACTAAAGAAAACATCTCTTACATGAGAGAAACACATGCTTACACAAGAGAAAAGCTTCCTTACATAAGAGAAATCATCTCTTACACTAAGGAAACAGTCTCTTACATAAGGGAATTAGAGTCTTACATGTGACTTTGCCATACCTCACCCAAATATTGTTAGTTTTGCATCTTTACTAATGAGTATGAAACCTTCTATACCTAAAGGCACGCGCGATTTTAACTCGGTGGAGATGGCCCGCCGCAATTATATTTTTGATACGATAAAGAAGTATTTCCGCCTGTATGGTTTTGAGCAGATTGAAACCCCCGCCATGGAAAACCTGAGTACGCTTACGGGTAAATATGGGGATGAGGGTGACCAGCTTTTGTATAAGATACTGAATAGCCGCATACACGAGAGTAAGGATAAAGAGAAGTTGCTGGAAGAGTTTAGGCTGAGTCTTGAAAAATCGAAGAATACGGAGTTGCTTACCGAACGTGCTTTGCGTTACGACCTTACGGTGCCTTTTGCCCGTTATGTGGTGATGCACCAGCATGAAATTACCTTTCCTTTCCGTAGGTTTCAGATGCAGCCTGTTTGGAGAGCCGATAAACCCCAGAAAGGCAGATACCGTGAGTTTTACCAATGTGATGCGGATATTATAGGCAGTAACTCGTTGGTGAATGAAGTGGAGCTTATACAACTGATGGATGATGTGTATAGTGAGTTGAAGATACCCGTAACCATTAAGATTAACAATAGGAAGATACTCGCGGGGATTGCTGAAGTGATTGGTGCACCGGAAAGGATGATTGAGATAATAACTATTATCGATAAGCTTGATAAGGTTGGATATGAAGCAGTTGATGAGGAGTTAAGAAGTAAAGGTTTTGATGAAAAACAAAGAGACATAATACTTTTTCAGAAAGGATTAATGCGTTGGATGCCTACAAATTCATTTGTTTCTCAGCTTCAAGCATTAAAAGACCAAAATTACCAAAGTGATATTCTAAATAAAGGAATTGAAGAATTAGACTTTATTTTAAGTAGAGTTAAAAAGAATGTTCAATTGGATTTCTCTCTGGCACGTGGACTTAATTATTACACCGGAGCCATTATAGAAGTAAAAGCCAATGCAGGTACTTTTACGCCAAGCATTACGGGTGGTGGCAGGTATGATGATTTAACGGGTATATTTGGTTTGCCTAATATGAGCGGGGTGGGTATTTCTTTTGGTATAGACCGAATATATGATGTGATGGAGGAGTTGAACCTGTTTAATGCCGATAAATTGAATAAAGAGCATACACAGGTTTTAGTGATGCATATGGGTAAGGAAGAACAGCAACATGGTTTGCAATTGCTGTTTAAGTTAAGGAGAATGGGTATAAGATCAGAGATTTACCCTGAAGATGATAAGAAGATAAACAAGCAGTTTGATTATGCTACCAAGAAGAACATTCCGTATTCTATTGTGATTGGCTCTAACGAAATGAAGACAGAGAAATATACCCTTAAAACTAAGGATGACAGGTATCCTGATCTAGCTTTTGAGCAAATTGTTACCAAAATAATAAACAACAAATAACCTAATCTACAATTTATGAAAAAGACTTTCATTCTTCTAACAAGCATTATCAGTCTTAGTGCTTTTGCTCAGACAGAGCCTGCTAAAACCAAAGAACATCCTAAGACGAAATCGGCTTACTACGTGAATGTTAATATGGATTTAGTTTATAAAGATAAAGCCGGCAATGATTTGCTGGATTCGGCAAATACCCCCCATTACTCCTATAAAGATATTGGTCTTTATATAGAAGAAAACGGACAAAAGGTTAAGATAAATAAGCCTAATATGGATCATCCTAACAATCAGTTTATGTATAAGGATACAGAAACTAACACTTATCACCTGCGTGTTTTCTTGGAGAGAGAAGAATTGTTTTTAAAATTAAATGCAACTACCACTGATGTTATTAAATGTAAAATCAAGAAAGAGAAGGGAAGTACCAAAATTGAAAAGGTTTGGTATAACGGCAAGCTTGAATGGGAATTGGGTAAAGAGAAACCTCAGGTGATTACCATAATTAAATAAGTAAGGTATAGTTTGTTTTGTCATTTCGAAGGAGAAACGACTGAGAAATCTCGTGGAATTAGATTTCTCCCTATGGTCGAAATGACAAACATTAACCCTAAATAACCCTTGCCTTTGATACTAATTATTTTCCGCTTATAATTGCAGATAGAAACTCTGTCCTTTTTAAGGAACAAAAGGGGGATTGGGAGCATATATTGCCTGATAATTTAATTAAGAATAACAAGCCATTAAACCATGACCCGAGCCTTTTTAGGCGGACACCATGATACCATAATGGAACAAATAATAAAATAAATCATGAAAAAAGTATTAGTAGCAGCCTTTGTATTTGTTATAGGAATGCAAATAAGTAAAGCAAAACCCGTTACACCGCAAACTGCACAGCAAGTAGCAGAAGCTTTTTATAAGAGAACTGCTAACGTACAGGCTGTAAACCTTACGCTTGCTTATACGGAAAAGTCTGCCAACGGTTTGCCTGTTTATTATGCGTTTAACGTAAATACAAACGATGGTTTTGTTATCATTACTGCCGATGATGCGGCACATCCTATAATTGGGTATTCAACCAAGAATAAGTTTGTTGTTCCAAAAGCTAAATCAAACGTAGCGGGTTGGTTTAACAAACGTAAGCTGGAAGTAGAAGATATGCGCAGAAAAAATGTGGTAGCCGATGCACAAATTGCTAAAGAATGGGCTGGCAGTTACGTTACTACCAACAATAGCAGACTAAATAATCATACTTCTACATCTGCAACCACATATAGTATAGGGCCTCTTTGTCAAACAACCTGGGATCAGGATGCCGGAGGTGCGGTGCCCTATAATAACTTATGTCCGGGTGGTTCTGTTACCGGTTGTGTGGCCACTGCTATGGCACAAGTAATGAAGTATTGGAATTATCCTCCTCATGGTACTGATTCAAGTTCTTATTGCGATTGCACTTCAAGCTCCTTGGGCGGAGCTGCCTTTACAAACAATTATGGAACTTTAT
>CAJCJB010000245.1 GCA_903970545.1 Candidatus Saccharimonadota bacterium
ATCCATTGGTTTGCTTTTTTGATGCCATCACTATCGGTATGCCCGCTTATTTCAATTTTTATAGTTTTATTCTTCGTTAAGAAATTAACCAGCTTATCTAACTCTGTTTTCGATTCGGGTTTTAAATCAAACTTATCTACATCAAAGAATACATTTTTTAATTCTATGGATACGCCAGTATCTATTGGTTGAAGGGCAATGTTTACTAAAAAGGGTTTATCATAATCTGTAATAATATCTTTCAAGCTGAAATTATCCGAGTAAAACAAATGTCCTTCCTGATTTACATTCATCAGGTAATTCTTTTGTGCAGGAAGTACTACTAAAAAATTCCCGTTAGCATCTGAAAATGCTTTGGTAATAGGTTGTTGGGTGTCTAAATCAAATATATCCACATTGCTTTGCAAGGGCTTTCTGCTATTGGCATCAATGATGGTTCCCTTTACATACATAATGTTTGAGGGGCGAACATCAGCTGGCATTTCAAACTGATATAAATCCAAACCGCCATAGCCACCCTCTCTGTCCGAAGCAAAATAGGCAAGTCTGCCAGAGGGGTCTACCAATAAGCTATTTTCATCATTATAGGTATTGATAGGGTAACCCAAATTAATAGCAGGCCCCCAGCTTCCGTCAGCTTGTTTTTTGCTCATAAAAATATCCAATCCACCCATCGATTCAGGGTGCCCGTCGGATGAAAAATACAAGGTCTGATTATCGGGATGTATATAAACAGATTCTTCTCTACCGGGTGTATTAATATTGGGCCCAAGCTTTACCGGATTAGAAAACCTTCCGCTTTCATCTATCTGGCTCATATAAATATCCTGATTTTTCACCCCTTCTCTACCTTCAATTCCTCTTACAAAATAAAGTGTTTTCCCATCAGATGAGAACGAAGGTTGAGTTTCCCAATTAGCTGTATTAATTGGAGGACCTACGTTTACAGGATTTGTCCATTTACCATTACTTTTCTGTGTAAAGAAAATATCACAACTGCCATAGCCTTTACGAGAAGGATCACCATAATCGCCATACATATTAATGCAGCTTGCAAAAAACATATAATTACCATCAGCAGAAATACTGGGTGCTCCTTCATTGCCATTACTATTTATTTCACTTAACGGAACAGATGCTTGCCACACTCCATTATTTTTTTTACTCATAAAAAAATCTTCCTGAGCAGCAGCTCCTTTCATTCTATAGTTTCTTGTAAACACCAACGTTAACCCATCTGCTGTAATAGACGGGAAGTACTCGTAGTCTGCAGAATTTACACCTGCACCCATATTAACAGGGTTAAAAGGCTTAGGATTCTTTATAGCTTCTGATGCAAATTCTGCTGATTTTAAATAAGCCTGCGCCTGTTCTTTTAATACAGGGCTTACTCTTTCTATACTTATAAATTGTTGCAGGTTCTTTTTTGCATCATCATATAATCCTGATAAAAGTTGTGCCAAGGCAATATCATAAAAACACTTGGGAAAGAACCTTGGATTGATATTTATGGCTTGTTGAAAATGATAAATGCCTTCTTTTTTTTTTCCTTGCTCCATGTATAAATAAGCAATGGCAATGTGTGGCTCAACAAAGGCTTTATCTTCTTCAATAGCTTTTAAAAAATTCTTTTCTGCATCAACATCTTTATGGTTTTCATAATTTCTTTTCCCCTCCTCTAAATGTTTAATTGCTTTCTTATTGGTTGAGGTATAAGTACCGGGTGGCATATTTTGTGCAGACAGGTAGCTAATAAATAGCAGGAAGAAACAGGAAATCAGTTTTCTCATAGAATATTATCTCGTTAAATATTTTTGGGCTTCAGCACCATACAGTTTTTTCCCATCTTTAAACACTACAATAAAAGCATCTGTTATTCCCAAACCAACAACATCTCCTCTTAATTTTTGTGCAAAACGCGCTTCAGTAAAAGAACCTACGGTATATAAGTATAAATCGTTTACCTGGATGTATTTAACAGGCCATGTTTTTACCTTAAGCCAAGTTTCAGCAATTTGTTGCGGCACCTGATTGTGGAAAGCACCTATTTGTACTTTAAAGGTTATGCCATCATCATTTGCCTTCACTCCATTTTCTTCATTTGGAGCAGGCCCTTCCGTAACACCGTTACTAAATGGTTGTACGGCAGCCGTATTATTTGTTGGTTGATTATTATTCACTGGTGCAGGTTCATTATTAACCTGTTGCGCTGCTTCGTTCGGAAAGATAATGGGCTGTTGTGACGGGAACTGTATCGTTTTATCATTATTAGCTTTGTCTTTTGCATCTGTAATATTAATTTTTTGTCCATTTAAATAGGCGCTTACAAAAGCTTTTCCGTCTGCAATTCCGCGTGCATTTATTTTACCTTGGTCTGTTTTAGCAACATCAAAATTATTATATACGCCTGCGGTATAACGGTAATTTCCATTAGTCATCTGCTCTCTAAAAATAGGTTTTAAATTACCTAATCTGGCACTATTTATGTTATTGGTATATACTCCAATTTGTATAGTAAATAATAATCCGTTCACCGTATTTATATTACTTGATTTTACCGGTTGAGTTTCCTCAACAGTATTAGCAGCTTGTGTGTTGTTAACTGAAACATTATTGTTAGCCGCAATTCCTGCGGTAGCATTTGCATCGGTATTTACAGGTTCACCTTTTTGTAGTACTGCAGTTATGGCATCTGTCAGTCTAATTCTTTTACCATTTAGATATGCCACAACAAACGCATCTTTATAACCCAACTTCTTTAAATCATTTTTAACTGCATCTGCATTATTGTATTTATCAAACATACCGGCTTGGTAACGTATAAAGCCCTGTGGTGTAGTTTCTCCACCAACAGGTGCAAGTCCTTTAAATTGGTCTGTAGGAATAGGGTTTTTAAATGCACCTATTTGCACGCGGAATACAAGTCCTTCAGGTAATTTTTCATTGATCGGAATGGGTTTTGTTCTATTGTAAGCATTTCCTTGTTTTATTTCAAACCCTTTGGTACCTATATATTTTTTCGCTTCTGTACTACCTTGTTCTCTGTTTACAGATTCTGTTTTATTAACTGGGGTTGTATTGTTGTTTACTGAATTAGTTTGATTTGAAATTACATTATTTTGATTTCCCTCATTAGAACTGATATTGTTATTCACATTTGTTTCATTCGTAGTACTAGTTTTTTCAGTAACAGAATTTGTAGAAACAGCTATAATATTATCGTATGCTTTTTTGTCAAGAGTTTGTGAATAAGTATCAGCCTCTTGTTTTTTAGATTCAGCAACACTACGTGATTTAGAAGCTGTTTCTTCTAAAGAATCTGATTTTTCTTTCAGCACTACGCTATTTTGTTCAAGTTTATCAGCTTGTTGTAATTTATCCTGTTTTTCTTCTCCATCAGGCAGTGCAGCTGCATCCGTTTTTAGTTGTTCTGCTCGTTTTGAATTTTCTGCTGCCCTATTCTTATATAACTCTGCCTGATTTTGTTGCTTTACAGCCTGCTCATTATATTTTACGGTCTCTTTTTGTAAGGCGTCATACTGTTTATATTCCGGTTTACTCTTAATTTCATTTACTTGTTGAGAGCTTAAGTTACTTACTGTTTCATTATTGATAGGTATAACAGTATTACTTACTATAGCATTATCATTACTATTTTGTGTTTGTTCATTAGTAACAGGTTCAACCGTATCACTTGTTACTGTCTCTACATTATTAGTTTCGTTTTGTTGTTGCTTATCCTGAACCTCACTATTAACAAGCTCAATCGTATTACTTGTTACAGAGTTAGCAACATTTGTTTCGCCTTGTGCTTGCCTATCGTTATTATTATTTTGTGTTTCGTTGGTTGTAGCTTCATTAGTTACAGGAACACCTGTTATAACCTGTTCAGCTTGTTTAATTTTTCTAATAGCTTCTTTTGTTTTCAGATCAGCAACAAGTAGTTGGGCGTGTTTATTTTCCTCGTTCTTATTTGCAGAAGCTTTCCCTAAATCTGCATTAGCTTCCTGAATATCTTTCATGGCTTGTATTTTCAAGGCTTTTATTTCAGGATTGCTTTTATTTTCTTTTTCCAATTTATTCAACTCAGCAAGTAGTATATTATATTCTTTTTTATTCATATCTGATAAATTTTTCAGGTCGTCACTACTTAATTGAGAATCTTTTAATGAGTCGGCTACATTAGTCCCTGTATTGTTTTGTTCCGTTTTACTTACATTAGTGTTTGCCAGCGTGTTTTGCTGTTGGTTGGTTGGTGTATTTTGAGTTGCATTATTCTGAATTACATCTGTTTGAGTTGTGTTTTGAGTTACATTATTCTGTGTTATATTTTGTATAGCATCTGTTTTAAGCAGTGCCAACGCTTCTTGTTGTTTGGCTAAAGCGGCCTTTTGTTTTTCATCAGCATTACTTAAACCTCCTACCCGCGAATCAATAGATGGGTCTGCATCAGATTCTTCTTTTAATTCTTGTGCTGCCTTATTAAGTATGTCAGCTTCTTCACTTAGTTGTTGTACCTTGTCTGCATTTTGTTTATTCTCAGGGTTCCTTAGTAAATTTTGAATGCTCTTTTGGGTATTTGTATATGCATTTTTATCTGAATCAATTTGCTGTTTAGCTGCTGCATAATGTATATCTGTTGCTTGTTTTTCAAGCTCGGAAATTCTATTCATCGCATTTTGTTTATCAATTCCGGTTAATTTTTTTGCATCCTTTCTAAGCTGACGAGCCTGTGCAGAAATATCATCAGCTTGTTTGTTTAAACTATCAATTTGCGGTTGATAATCATTTGTTTTCAATACAGATGATTGATTGTTACTAGTTATTATTTCACTATTCTGATTTTGATTATCGGTATTACTATCAGAAATTTGCTTGTTATTATCTGTCACTTGATTGTCATTGCTTTTTATTTCATTGTTAGTAGTTATTGGCTGAGTTTGCTTGTTATCTGTTACTTCATTATTATTAGCAGCTACCTTATTATTGCTTTCTGATGTTTGCCTGTTATTATCTGTTGCCTGAGTATTATTCTGTGTTTCCTGATTACCCCCTGCAATAGTTGAAGCAAAATCAGCCTGACTCTTTAAAGCTTCAGCTTCTTCTTTTAAAGAAGTGATTTTATTTTGATTTGTTTCTTGTTCTTTTTTCTTATCAGCTAAATCACTTTCCTGCTCTTGTTTTTGGGCCTTTAGATTGTCAGATAAGTCTTTATCACTTGTTGCGGAAATTTGGCTATCCAGATTACCTATTTCATTGGTAATATTTTTTATATCGCTATCTAGTTTGTCTTGTTGGGTTTGTGCACTTTGTAGTTCTTGCCGCTTGTTATTGGCATCTGCTTTAATACCTTCTACTAAAGCATTGCTATTACTTTTTTGTTTAGATGCTTCTTCTAATTGCTTTTGCAAATCTTCCAGTTTAGCTATGGCTTGTTTGTTGTTTTTAGTTTTCTCGGCTTCTTCCAGTGCTTTAGCGTATTGTAAATTAAGATCGGCTTCTTTCTGTTTATTGGTTGCATCAACTTCTAATTGCTTGGCAATGTTATTAGCTGTTGTTGATTGAGCAGCAAGCAAAGTCGCCTCGTCATTTTGTTTAGCGGCTTCATTAACTAACTCTTGTTTCTTAGCAGCGTCCGTTTCTGCATTAGCTTTGTTTTGTGTTTGTTCCGCTTCTTGCCTTTTTTGATTGGCTTGGTACTGCTTTGAATTTGCAGCCGAAAAGGCAGTAGTTGCATTTTCTTTTAAACTATCTGCATCCTGTTGTAGCTCATTGGCATCATCATACGCTATTTGTATCAGCTCTTTATTGCTTAAATTTTTGCCTTTATTATCGGTTGTTTGATTGTTATTAGTTGTTAGGGTTTGAGTATTATTATTAGGTATCTGATTATTGCTATCCAATGTTTGATTATCATTATTTATTTTCTGGTTGTTATTTACTGCAACTGTATTATTACTTATTGCCAAAGGATTATCAGGGTTTATACCAAAATCGTTGGCATTAACATCCATCTTAGATTTTTGTGCAATCAGGTCAAGGAATTCTTTATAATTATTTTCATCATCACCTTTTACATCAAAGAAGTTAGTAATGTATAATTTTTGATTGTCGTAACCAATAGCTTGTTTATAGGGAATATAGTTATAAGCTGTAGGAATAGTTACCCCTTCTGATTGTGTTGTAAATCCTGGTGTTTCAATAGTAAGAATAAATTTGCCGCCGTTAGGTAATTTAAGTGAATAGGTTCCATCATCTTTTGCCGTATAGGTTCCGGCATCTTCTCCAGTCTCGATGTTCTTTACTTTAATTTTTGATAGCACACTTTGACTGGCATCTTTTTTTAGAACAGTTCCTGATATAACAGCAAATTCAGCAGGGCGTTTCTCGGTAAGTATTTTAAATACGTCTATCTTTCCCGCAGCGCTTTGCCGGGTGCTTGAAAGGAAAGCGATTTTTTCTAAAGAATCCGTTACAAATAAAATATCATCATTAGGCGAGTTAATAGGAAACGCAAGATTTACAGGTTCTTTCCATTTATTGGTAGAAGGGTCTAACTCACTTTTAAATAAATCATAACCTCCCATGCTGTTGTGCCCTTTAGAAGCAAAATATAAAACAGTTCCATTAGGATGCAGAAAAGGGTAATCTTCGTCAAATTCAGTATTTATAGGGGTTCCTAAATTTTCAGGTTTGCTCCAATCACCACTCGGTAATTTTTTTACCATGTAAATATCCTTATTATCAGTTTTCTCACCATAACTGGCATAGTAAAGCTGATCGTTACTTTTTGGCAAATACAAAATTGATTTATCTTTCTTCTTTTTATCGGTAGTTGTTCTAAATTCATCAGGCTTTATTAAAAGCTTTCCGCCAATGGTTTTCAAATCATAGCTTCTGTAGTAATCACTTTCATTAACCTGTTTTTTATCCAATACTACTAACTCATCTAAATTAGATAGTAAACGCTTTCCATTTTTGCAAGCTTGTATCTCCCTATCTACCTGCAATTTTTTAATCATAGATGCCGATGCAATGTTCTTGTATTGTGCATAATAATTGATAGCTTCATCAAAACGGTAATTAAAATGGTATGCTTTACCTAAATAAAAAAGAGCTTCTTTCTCATTTTCTTTAGCGGTTTTTGCCGCAACATTTAAGTAAGAAATGGCCTTCTTTTTATCAGGATCAGTATATAACATACATACCCCTAAACGAAAATTATATTTAGGGTCTTTAGGATAAGTAGAAACTAATTGCGAGTATAGTTTAAAACCATTTGCATAATCTTCGTCTTCAAAATAGGTATTGGCTTGTTTTTTTAATTCTTCCTCGCTTTTAAACTGACTATGCCCTACTCTATATGAAAACAAAAATAAAAGAATTAGTATAACAGTTTTACTGCTACGCATAAAAAGGGCTGTATGGCTTTTTTGCCTATCCAAAGTTAAGGGTTCTATACCTTAGATGCGAATTACGGATAATTTGCACAAAGTTTTTGGCTATTATAGGCAACTTTTAAGCCATACTTTGTTAATTGTATCAGGTAGTTAATGCTGTAAAGGTTCGTTTATTTTAATAAAACCACGTTAAATATTTTGTTATTTTTGCCCGTCATGAGAAAAGGGAAAGAACTGATTTTAGCCACGCGCGAGTACGCCAAAGAAGTGCGGTGGAAGAGTTGGTATTATACATTATCTACACTCTTTTTGATGATTGCCTGCAATGCAGTAGCTTTCTTAGATATACCTACTTTAGTAAAAATACCTTTTAGCATACTTAATGGATGTATTATGGTGCGTATGTTTGTTATTTATCATGATCAGCAGCACCATACCATTTTACAGAAGTCTAAAGTTGCTGATGTAATTTTTACCCTGTTCGGTATTTATATCTTGGCTCCTACCAGCATTTGGAAACGTTCTCACGATTATCACCACAACCACAATTCGAAAATATTCAGTTCAAGTGTGGGCTCTTACCCTGTATTAAGCAAGGAAAAATTTTTAAGTCTGCCTAAATCAGAGCAAAAAGCATATCTGTTTGTGCGCAACCCTATTACCATATCTTTTGGGTATATTGTTATGTTTATCTATGGGATGTGCATTCTATCATTGGTAAATGGTAAAAGCAAACACAAAGATTCTTTAGTTGCCTTGATAGTGCATGCCTTGGCAATTGTTTTGGTTACTGTGTTTTTTGGATGGAAAATACTATTCTTAGCTATTCTTATCCCATTTTTGGTCTCCAGTGCTTTGGGTTCTTATTTGTTTTATGCACAGCATAACTTTCCTGGAGTATCTTTTCAGGAAAAAGACGGTTGGACGTATGAGGGTGCTGCTTTAGAATCATCCAGTTATATGAAAACCAATGCTTTCTGGAGATGGACATCGGCTAATATAGGCTACCACCACATACATCACTTAAACGCCCGCATACCTTTTTACCGCTTACCCGAGGTTATGGAAAAAATACCCGAACTTCAACATCCTAAAATAACTACCCTAAAACCTTTGGATATTGCCAAATGCCTTCGTTTAAAGGTTTGGGATGGTGGCTTACAGAAAATGGTGCCCATTAAGATTAAATCTTAAACCATTTAAAGGAGTTTTTAAGCTTTAAAGCAAAGCAGGTCGCTCGGTAATCTCGTGGTATTTAATAACGTCTTTGGCAAAGTAATGCACTACCATACTTTTACGCGTGCTGTTTGGGTTGGTAATTTTTTCTCCGCCATGTATCAAGTTGGCGTGCCAAACAAGTATATCTCCTTTTTTTGCGGTAAATATCTTTTTAGTAAAGTTGGTTGTCCTCACTACCTCTCCAATCTTCTCTTCGTATTTTAAATAATTGCTGTCGGCACCAACCGTTAAAGCATTGCCTCCTCTTTCATAATCATGATTAAGAATGTAAGGCAGTTTATGACTGCCCGGGTAATAACACAATGGTCCGCTTGTTTCATCCGTATCTTCCAACGCAACCCAAATGGCAATTAAATAACCAAGCGGGTAGGTAGTCATGTGTATAGAATCGCTATGTGCGTGTTGCTGACTACCCGTAATAAAATTAATAGTTTGAAAAGGCACAACCTCTCTGCCTAAAATAAAGCTAAGAATATCTATAATGCTTTTTTGTGTGATAATGTTCTGTATCAGTTGCGATTGCTTGTTGGCAAACATTACTTTGTTGCCTAACGTGAATTCAACTTTCTTATCAGCTAATAAATCTTCTATTTCTTTGTTGATGGAATCTGCAACCTGAGGTGTAAGAAAATTCTTTAGCACCAGGTACCCGTTTTCTTTCCAGGAGAGAATTTGCTCTTTTACATCATCCGAAAATTTTGTACTTCTTAGTTTTTGTTTTACATCTTCATAAGAGACATCCTTATCCATCCAAGGGATATCACCCACAGGCAATCCCTTAAAATCTTTAGAAGAAATACTTTGAAACAAAGCCTTGCGCAGCCCTGCATTTTTATAAGGAGCTTTATTGTGTTCCAGTTGCGAAGAGTGCAATAAATTATAAGCAGAGTAGGTTACCTTTAGTGAGCGTAAAAAATCCACCAACTTATTATCTGCCATGGCCTATTTACTGATAGACTCTATAATATCGTGTTTGGTAATGATGTGAACCTCTCCCAGTCTGTCTTTCATAAGCACGGCATTACTTTCTTTAGTAATCATTTTAGAAACATCTTCAATGCTGGCATTCATGTTTACAAACGGAAAAGGTTTTTGCATTACTTTATCTACAGTTTCCAATTTCAAGTTATCGTCTTTTATCAGTTGTGCAAAAACGTGGCTATCATTAAGTGCGCCCACAAACTCATTACCTTTTTTTACCGGTATTTGTGAGATGTTGTACTTGGTCATTAAAGCAACTGCATTCGCTATTTTTTCATCAACCGGAATGGTTAATAGTTTTTGGTCTTTATGCGAAGCAATTAAATCAATGGCTTTAGGTTTGCTGTCTTCTAAGAAACCACGGTCGCGCATCCAGTCATCGTTAAACATTTTACCTAAATAACGTGTGCCATGGTCGTGAAAAATAATTACCACCATATCATCCTTCTTAAACATGTCTTTCATTTGCATAAGGCCTGCCATAGCACTGCCTGCCGAGTTACCTGCAAGGATAGCTTCTTCCCGTGCAATACGGCGTGTCATGATAGCGGCATCTTTATCGGTAACCTTTTCAAAATGATC
>CAJCJB010000246.1 GCA_903970545.1 Candidatus Saccharimonadota bacterium
ACCTCTTCCCCGGACTGATGTCCGAGCGCCCACTGAAAGGTGCATTGCTCGGGCCGATACTGGCCTGCATTATAGCCGATCTCCGTTTGCTTAAAGTCAAGGTTGCGGCTTTGCAGGTATTCCTGTGCTGTCTTGCTGTTATGTACCGCATTTTTAAAGTAGCTGAACATTTTGGTGAGTACCGCTTGCTTGGTTAACTGCTGCGCCTGGTTGTTGGTGTTATGGCCGCCGATCAGCTGCACCGCTTTTTCTATGGCTTCGTGCTTGGTCAGGTTTTCTTTGTACATGATAAAGTCGATCACGTCCATGCTCTTGCCGTGGGTGCTGCAATTGCTGCTGAAACAGTACGCCGTCTGCGTTTTGTAGTACACCTGCAAACTCGGTGTTTTATCTTCATGGAACGGGCAGCATAAACGGGCTTGCTTGTCCGGGTACAACTGGTAATGCTGCAATACCGACTTCATTAATAGCTGCGTTTTGATGTCTTCTATTTCCATTGAAATTTATTTTTACATTTCTGAAATCCTACAAACTTGCCGTAAAACTATAAAACCTGTATGACTAAAACAAACATTGATGATTTTTATCCTACAAGTTTTGTTTATATCTTTACATAATCACACATTTAGGTGCATTAAATCATACAAATATGACTTTCGGGGAACGTTTAACACTGGTGAGAAAAAGGAAGAATCTATCCCAGGCGGAGACTGGTAAAAAGATTGGTATCAATGGGGATGCCTACGGAAGATATGAACGTGGCGAAGTGAGGCCTACCATAGAAATGGCGGTAAAGATCGCCCAGGCTCTGGAAGTATCATTAGATTACCTCGCTGGTAACTCCGATATTGAACTGGATAAAAACACCCTTGACAGGGTACAGGAAGTAACTAAACTTACCGATAAGGACAAGGATCATATTTACATAACCCTTGATGCGCTTATTAGGGACTTTAAAAACAAAAAAGCTTATTCCCATTAATATTTTCAGACTATGGCAGAGACAATCCACATCGGCAGAAAGATAGGGCGCATAAGAGAATTACGTGGCATCAAACAAGAGTTTTTGGCTTCCGAATTGGGCGTTAGCCAGCAATCAATTTCCCGGATTGAGCAAAGCGAAACCGTAGAGGAAGACAAGCTGCAACAGATCGCCCAGGTATTGGGCGTTACTGCCGAAGCGATAAAGAACTTTAGCGAAGAAGCGGTGTTTAACTATTTCAATAATTTCCATGACAACAGTTCCGGCGACTTCCGCCAGCACTGTACTTTTAACCCCATTGATAAGATCGTTGAACTTTACGATGAAAAGGTAGCCTTGTTAGAACGTTTGCTGCAAAGCGAGCGGGAAAAGGTTGAGCTGCTGAAAAGCAAGTAACCTTATTTATTTCTTGCGATTTTAGAGATTGTCCAACACCCATTCAATAGCTATTTCCGCAGTACTCCTTATATATGTAGCTGAAAAAGCAAACCAAGTCGCGCAGGTTTGCTAATCCCACCGCCCACCGGCGGTAGGGCAAGTAGGTTTTTGGGTGCCACAAAAACACAACTTGCAGCATAAAAAACAAACGCATCAACAGATAAAGATATATACAACTATATTTATAACTTAGTTGAACATCTTAAAGAGCGACCAACAAAAAGTTAACATATCGGCCGGCACACGGCCAAGCGATACGTTAAACCTGGATAACTATAATAAAAATTAAGTCTTATGATAATCCTTGAAAAATCTGATTGTATTTTGTTCTATTCTGTTAACCCTAAATACTTTGATAAATTTAGCGGCGTTTCTTGCGGAGGTGACAGCGGAAGTCATTGGCGAACATCTGAATTAAATACCAATACCTTTAGGTACGATTTAAGTTTCTACGCAAAAGATGAACAAAGCGGCGAATCGTTTATCGAATACAAGAGCAGAATGGTATGTACTGTAAAAATAGAAAATGAAAAACAAGACGCCCTGCAAATGTTAACTTTAATAAAGAAATTTCATGCGTCGAGGAATTTGTTTATTAAAAACAACTCTCTGTCGCATTTCTCAAAGTTATATTTACACGAATATCAGATTACTGAAATGGGTATAATAAAGATGGAAGCCAGCATAGACCGATTAAAAGATATGGAGTTACATGAAAATAAATCTGAGCTTGAGAAAGAAGAAGAACAAGAAATTGAAGATATAGAGTTAGACGTAAGAATAATTAAAATTAGAAATAATATACAATTATAGTGGCAAACCATATATAAAAAGGCCAGATTATCGATTATCGAATCTGGCCTTTTTTAGTTCTCGTTCATAAATATTATTACTTACAGATTGCACTTCTGCAAAGACTGTTTTCTTTTATACCTATACGAGCGATATACGTATCTTTAATTCCATTAATTATAATTAACCCTAAACTTGAGAATTAGTTACCAGCCGGTCAGGGTTACTTCGGTCGTTTTTTCTTGTTGAACCGTTCTACCACTTGAATAAACATAAATAACACTGAATCCAACTACGCCAAATACAACTGGACTGTCGAGAGGGGTGAGTGATTCATAATAAAAATTGAATACAGTTGCTTTCACTACGTTTCCGCCTTTACTTACCCAGACACCTGGGGTAATAGTTCCGGTAGGTTTTTGGACAGCAACAATCAATCCATTCACTACTGTAAAAGGAGTTACAACACTAACAACACCGGGGCCAGACGATCCAGATATGCCACTTGGTAAGCTTGCATTTTTATTTCCATCATCGTGAGTGTCACCCCCCTGATTGGCACTTTGCGACCATGAATCTCCCGCATCATCATTAGGATCATAAGCATATAAGGTTTTATAACTATTACTCGTACCGG
>CAJCJB010000247.1 GCA_903970545.1 Candidatus Saccharimonadota bacterium
TATCGATGAATTAAAAGATGAATTATTGCAGTATCTTTATTACTATAATCATGAACGCCCGCATCAAGGTATTAATGGAATAAAACCTATTGAAATGATTAAAAAAACGTTACCGAATTAAATAACCTTTACAGCAATGACGAAGTTGTTCTATAATAAATCCCTACTTAGCCGATAAAGTAATACAAGGAATAAGTATTTCCTCTAATGATATACCCCCGTGCTGAAAGGTATTCTGATAATAACCTACATAATAGTTATGGTTGTTAGGGTAAGAGAAGAATTTGTTTTCTTTTGCGAAAATATAAACTGAGCTTAGGTTTTGTTTTGGTAAAAAGCCGTCTGTTGGGTTCTTTATTTCGAACACATCTTTTTTGTTGTAGTTCATGGTTCTGCCTGTTTTATAGCGCAGATTAGTAGTTAAGTTCTTTTCGCCAACTACGTTAATAGGTTCTTTTACGTAAACGGTACCATGGTCGGTACTGATAACAATCTTTATTTTCTTTTCTGCCAGTTGCTGGATAATATCCAATAACGGAGAATGCTCTAACCACGATTTAGTTATAGAACGATAACCCGACTCATCATCTGCCAACTCGCGTATTACTTCCATATCGGTACGTGCGTGAGAGAGCATATCCACAAAGTTATATACTATCACATTCAGTTTGTTTTGAAGCAGGTTAGGAATGCTTTCTGCTAACTTTTTTCCGGCAGCATGATTGGTAATTTTATTGTAACTCATCTTCACATCTTTGCCCAATCGCTTAAGTTGAGCTTGCAGAAATTGTTCTTCAAAATTATTCTTTAACCCTTCATCTTCATCATTCAGCCACATATCAGGAAATTTCTTTTGTATTTCCGTTGGCATCAATCCGGCAAAGATGGCGTTGCGTGCGTATTGTGTAGCCGTTGGTAAAATGCCGTAGTACAACTCTTCCTTTTCTACTTTGTATAGTTCAGATAGTATGGGTTGTATCGTCTTCCATTGGTCGTAGCGCAGGTTGTCAATAAGTAAAAAGAACGTGCATGGATTCTTATCCATCTCCGGAAATAATTTGGTCTTCAACAACGTATTCGACATTACCGGAATATCATGCACCGTACTGTTAACCCAGCTTAAATAATTCTTCTCTACAAATTTGGCAAAGCCGGCGTTGGCTTCCTGCTTTTGCATGCGCAATATCTCAAGCATGCTCTTGTCAGACGATTTATCAATTTCAAGCTCCCAATAAACAATCTTTTTATACAGTTCAACCCACTCGCGGTAATCCATATTAGACATCAGCATGCTGCTAATCTCCTGAAAGGCTTGTCTGTATGCAGTATTTGTTTTCTCGCCCACCAAACGTCTGTTATCTAATGTTTTTTTAAGTGAAAGTAATATTTGATTTGGGTTAACGGGCTTAATTAGGTAATCGGCAATTTTAGAGCCTATGGCATCATCCATAATATACTCTTCCTCGCTTTTGGTAATCATAATAACAGGTACATCACTGCGCACAGCTTTAATGCGAGATAGGGTTTCTAAGCCAGATAAACCGGGCATATTCTCATCCAACAACACCACATCAAATGCTTTTTCTTTTACCAAATCAAGGGCTTCATCTCCACTGCAAACCGTGCTAACATCGTAGCCCTTTCCTTCTAAAAACAGCACATGTGGTTTTAGTAATTCAATTTCATCATCTGCCCACAAAAGGTTTATTTTAGTATTACTCATTTGTTTTAGTTTTTAAATTTTTGTATTTGTATATTTGCTTCGCTCGGCTGCTCATAGCTTTTTTTATTGAAGAACGAAGGTAAGCCTAATTTATTGCATGTATTAAGGTTTATTAACCTTAAACTTTAATCCCAATAATTAAAACATCATCTATTTGCTCTAATTCGCCGCGCCAAGTAGTAAAAGAAGTATCTAATATCTCTTTTTGTTGTGCCATGGGTTTTTCGCTGTGGGTGGTAAGCAGTTCTTCCATTTGGCGGTATTTAAACTTTTTGCCGTTTTTGCCTCCAAACTGGTCGGGGTAGCCATCGCTGCTTAGGTAAATAACATCGTTTGGTTGCAGTTTATATTGGGTAAGGGTAAACTTTTGGCTATCGGTAACATAAGAACCTATGGGCATTTTATCGGGTTTTAGTTCTATCAGCTCTTTGTTGCGCACGATGCAGGCGGGGTTGTTGGCTCCGGCAAATTCAAGGGTATTATCTACCTTGTTCCAAATACAAAGGGCAATATCCATGCCGTCTTTTTGCTCGGTCATGCCCTTTTGCTCTAAGGCCTGAATGACTTTAGCGCGCAAACGGTTTAGTATTTCATCGGCTTTGTAAATGCGGTTTTCTATTACAATTTCGTTTAAAAAACTGTTGCCCAACATACTCATAAACCCGCCGGGAACACCATGCCCGGTGCAATCGGCAGCGGCCCATATACAACGACCGTTAGGAGAGATGTATGCCCAGTAAAAATCGCCGCTTACAATATCTTTGGGTTTAAAAAGGATAAAGTTTTCTTTAGATATTTTGTTCCAAACATCTTCGCCCGTCAGCACGGCTTGTTGTATGCGGCGCGCGTAGTTTATGCTATCGGTAACTTCTTTATTTTTTTGCTCGATGATTTCTTTTTGTTCGAATAGTTGTTTGTTATCTTTTTTACGTTGTTTGTTGCTTTTAAAAAGTACATACACAAAACCAAGAGCCAGCAGGCCGGATAGCCCTGAAAGAATTAAACCCAAACGCTGACGGTTAATTTCGCCTTGTTGTTTTTCAATGGCAAGTGCCTGTATGGTTTGTTGTTGTTCAAGCTTCTTTATTTCTGCTTGGCTTTTTTCTATTTCGAAGCTGGTTTGTAAGTCGGTTATTTTTTGCGCACTGTTTACATCCGCTAAATGATTATCGAGCGAATCGTATATCACGAAATACTCTATCGACTTCTGGTATTTTTTTTGAGCCTGATATATTTTTGCCAATTGCTTATAAAAATTTCTTTCATCGCTTTTTTGTTCGGTTTTTGCAGCTATGGCAAGCCCTTCTAAAGCATACCTTTCAGCTTGCTGAAGGTTATTTAAATTTATGTAAAGGTTTGCTAAAGAATAGGCAGATAATACCATTCCTTTACCATCACCCAGGTCGGTAAATAATGTAGCGGCATTTTGAAGGTATTTTAATGCAGAATCTGTATGATTTCCGTTTTTGTATGCATCACCCATCTGGTTATAAAGCGAGGCAAGATTTGTTTTATCATCTTTGTTGGTATATAATTCAAGCGCTTTTTTAAAGAAATATAAAGCAGAGTCAGGCTTCCCCAAGTTATCGTAGGTGCTGCCTATGTTTCCATAAGAAGAGCGCATACCACTTATATCGTGCTTGTGCAGGCGTATTTTAAGCGACATAAAGTGATATTTAAGTGCTTCATTATACTGGCCCATCTCATTAAACGTATTGCCTAAATTATTATAAGCAGAACATAATCCCATAGTATCTTTACATTCAGTGTGGTCTTTTATAGTAGTTAAAAAGTATTCCACTGCTTTTGTATAATCTCCTATATGCCTGTACACAATACCAATATTATTTAAGGTAGACCCTAAGTTGTTTTTTGGAAAGTACTTTTTTGACAAATCAATACTTTCATTAAAGTATATAAGTGCATCTTTATAATTTCCTTTTCTTGCATTTATAATGCCATACATATTAGCGCAATTCATCAAGCCCCTATAATTATTCAATTTCTTATTCATAGTATAAGCTATGGTAAGTTCTTCTATACCTTTATCATAATTATTGGTGCTGTATGCATTGGCAAGTTTTAAATATATTCTTGCCTGATTAGTATCTTCAACGCCGGGTTTAAGCAGTTTAGTAAGGCTGTCTATTTTGTGTTGTTGGGCAAAAGCCTCACCCCCAACCCCTCTCCCAAAGAGAGGGGAGATAATGATTAAAAGAAGAATAAAATATCTTTTCATTTACTTAAAAAATTCATGTGAGTGCTCTACTTTGCAAATCAAACTGTGATAGTATTTGTACCATTGCTTTTTACCCTGCTCTTTTGCTTGTTTGTGCAAATCGTTATTTCTCCATTCATTGATGCTATCCATGGTATCCCAATAAGAAATAAAAGTACCCGGCACGCTGCTGTAACCTAAACAACCTTTTAATGCAAGAGCTACTTGCATGGTTTGTTCATCCATTTCTGCATAACCGTTTATATCTTCATTCTTTTCTGAAATAAATATAACGGCATAGTAGGGTAGGGGAGGAGCAACGTTATTTTTCCATAGGGTTCGCATTGCCTAATCCTGTTTCTTTTTCTTAACCATCGTAAGGATAGTTGCAATACCAACAGTATCTCCTGTTTCGCCTTCCACGCCCAGTTTATCGCGTACTTCTTGCGAACTGGCATCATAAATATCTACCAGCCATTTTACGATACCAACTTTAACTTCAGTACCATTGGCTGCTGCAAGGGGTTTATCGTTTTCTATTTTTTCTTTGCAGGTAAAACGTACGCCGATAGTCATAGGTGGATAAATAGGTTTGGTAAAGCGGCACTCATCAATACCGTAGTTTAATAACACGGGTCCTTTTGGTGGGTCAACAAACAAACCGGCTGCTTTTGATAAGATAAAATAACCATGTGCAACGGTACGTTTAAAAATAGTTCCGTCTAATGATTCGGGTTGAAGATGCGCATAAAATTTATCTCCGCTAAGGTTAGCAAAGTTTACAATGTCTTCTTCGCTAACAGTGTGAGTATGGGTAATTAATGTTTCGCTTACTTCCAAATCTTCAAAGTACTGACGGAAAGGATGCACATCTTTTATAATTTGTTTACCACCTTGTTGGTATTGATTAAGAATAGCAGTAATCATAGTTGGAGTGCCTTGTATAGCGGTACGTTGCAGGTAATGAAACACACCGCGCTTACCACCCATTTCTTCTCCGCCACCGGCACGACCCGGACCACCATGAACTAACATAGGCATTGGCGAACCATGACCTGTACTTTCTTTAGCGCACTCTGCATTCAACACTAAAATGCGTCCGTGCATACAAGCCGCACCAATGGTGTATTTACGGGCAATACTGTTATCGGCAGTAATGATAGAGCTAACCAAAGAGCCTTTACCCATTTTACTAAGTTGAATAGCTTCGTCTAAATCTTTATAAGGCATTAGCGTACTTACCGGACCAAAGGCTTCTACACTATGGCAGTCAAGGTTTTTAAACGGATTCTCATTCAGGAAAATAATAGGAGGCATAAAAGCTCCTTTGTTTTTATCAGCACCCTTTACTTCAAACTTTTCAAAATCACCGATGATAATCTTTTGTGATTTGCTTAGCAGTTCAACTTTTTCTTTTACTTCTTTTAATTGTGCTTGTCCTGCCAGACTTCCCATACGAACGCCCTCCACATTAGGGTCGCCAATAATATTAGAGGCTAATCTTTTTCCTAAAGCAATGTGCACATCTTCTACCATGTTGGCAGGCACAATAATACGGCGCACGGCAGTACATTTTTGTCCGGCTTTGGTAGTAATTTCTCGGCAAACTTCTTTAATAAAAATATCAAACTCGGGTTTATCGGGCGTAACATCGCTGCCAAGCACACAGCAGTTAAGCGAATCAGCCTCCATATTAAAATGAACTGATTCTTCCAGCAAACGCGGATGCGCTTTCAGCATCTTACCAGTAGATGCAGAACCTGTAAACGTTACCACATCCTGATTCATCACATGATCTAAAATACCGTTGGCACTGCCGCAAATTAATTGCAAAGCGCCTTCGGGCAAAATGTTGGAAGCAATAATTTCTTTCACCACCGCTTCGGTTAAGAACGAGGTAACCGTTGCAGGCTTCACAATAGCAGGCACTCCGGCAAGCCAGTTAACGGCAACCTTCTCTAACATACCCCACACCGGGAAGTTAAACGCATTAATATGTATGGCAACGCCCTCTTTAGGTACGCAAATATGATGACCAATAAACGTGTTGTTTTTGCTTAGCTTGGCAACCTCGCCATCAAAGCAATAGGTTTCGTTAGGAAACTGACGGCGCAAGGATGCATAACTAAACAAATTACCAATACCGCCCTCAATATCCACCCAACTATCGGCACGGGTAGCGCCTGTAGCCCAGCTAACTTTATAAAAATCTTCTTTCTTGCTTTGTAGGTGTATGGCAAGGGCTTTCAGCATCATACCCCGCTCCTGGAAGGTCATTTTGCGCAGTTTTGGTCCACCAACCGTGCGGGCATATTCGCACATTTTGCCAAAATCTAAACCCTTGCTGCTGGTAGTTGCCACCACATCACCGGTAATGGCGTTAAATAGCTCCTGTCCTTTATCGGCGCCGGCAACCCATTGCCCCAGCGCGTAGTTATGTAGTACGTTCATAAGATTAAATTTGAGGAGGGAAAAGTAGAAATTTTAACCCGACTTACAAAAGAATGTTAGTTGGGCATTACTTCTTCATTTTTGGTAAGAAATAAATGATGTTTTCATATCAAAAGTTGATTTTTTGAAAGGAATTAAAACTTCTTTCACACAAATTATAGTTTCTTTCGCACAAACTATAGTTTCTTTCATACAAATTAAAACTTGTTTCATACAAATTGTAGTTTCTTTCAAACAAATTATAATTCCTATCGTACAAGTTATAGTTTCTTTCGAATTAATTATAATTCCTATCGTACAAATTAAAGTTTCTTTCGAATTAACTATAATTTCCTCCAAACAAATTAAAACTTCTTTCAAATTAATTAAAGTTTCTTTCGAAGAAATTACAATTTGTATAGAAAATACGTCTCTGTGCCTCTAAAACGGTCTTATTTCTTTGATATAAGTAAGGGGTTGTTCGGGATTAACTGATATTTGTAGCTGAAATTGTATTAATATGTTCGCAAGACTGTATATTTCATCAGCAGGCTTGGTGCTAAGTTCTAAATAAAAACACCTTCCTTTCACCGATAAGAGACTTCCGTTCGCCTACTTTCTGCCCATACTAACCTAATTGCTATAGGTTTCAGGGGGTTGCTGCACGTACATTTGTGTATTAATTACAAAATAAAAATGGAAATCATAGACGAAAATAATCAAAACACCAACTTCGATA
>CAJCJB010000248.1 GCA_903970545.1 Candidatus Saccharimonadota bacterium
TTTACATCTTTCCCTTGATCTAATGCCTGTTGTGCACTTTGTGAAAAAAGAGTTTCGCAGGAAATGAAGCAAGTAAGAAGTACTACTATTTTAAAAGGAATTCGCATTTTTTAGGAGGAACAAATGTACAATAATAACGCCTAATTGTTACTTTTGATGAAAAACAAAGATATGGGGAACACGGCAGAAATAATATATACAGGAAACTTGCGCACTCAGGTAAAACACGTTCAGTCGGGCACTATAATTGCAACCGATGCACCCAAAGATAATCAGGGAGAAGGGGCTGCTTTCTCTCCAACCGATTTGTTGGCAACCTCTTTAGCAACCTGTATATTAACCACGATGGCAATAGTAGCAAAAAGAGATAGTACTAGCAGAAATATAGATGGTACTAAAGCTGAAGTTGTGAAGTTAATGGAAGCTAATCCACGCAGAGTTGGGGAAGTGCATGTGAAAATTACTTTTCCTAAAAGTTATGAAGAAAAGGAGAGAAGAATATTAGAAAATGCTGCCCATACCTGTCCAGTTGCAAAAAGCTTACACCCCGATTTAAAACAAGTATTAGAATTTATTTACCCCTAAATTAAAGAGGCAATAAATTAAATGTTCGTAGCAACCTTTTTTACAGGAGCTTGGCTATATGCGGCACAGGTGCCATGCTTGCTTCTGCAAGAAGAAATAGATATTACTGCTGCAACAACAAGTACGGTAGCGATTAAAGACTTTTTCATGGGGCTTAGTTTTAAAATGATTGAACAAAAATATAGCTATTATTGAAATCTACAAATTTTTATTATTAAATATTATGCCAGAAAAATCTCCACAATTAGAACAGGGTTGGTTAAGCGTTTTAAAAGATGAGTTTAAAAAGGATTATTTCCTGAAACTTAAAGATTTCTTAACATTAGAAAAGGCTCAATGTCGAATATTCCCTTCCGGTAATTTAATTTTTAATGCCTTTAACCTTACTCCTTTTAATGAAGTTAAGGTAGTTATACTTGGGCAAGACCCTTATCATGGGTTAGGGCAGGCACACGGGCTATGTTTTTCGGTACCCGATGGGGTAAAAGTACCACCCTCATTAGTTAATATTTTTAAAGAAATAAAAGACGATGTGGGGATAGAAGTTCCGCCAACAGGCAATTTAACCCCATGGACAAAGCAAGGCGTGTTGCTTTTAAACGCCACGCTTACCGTTAGAGAAAACCATGCAGGCTCTCATCAAAACAAAGGCTGGGAGCTTTTTACCGATGCCGTTATTAAAAAACTATCTGATGAAAAAACAGGGCTTGTATTTTTACTTTGGGGCAATTACGCCAAACAAAAAGGGACTCTAATTGATGTACAAAAACACCATGTACTTACCGCACCACATCCATCCCCATTGGCAAGAGGTGGCTTTTTTAACTGCAAGCACTTTTCTAAAACAAACGAGTTATTAAAACAACAAGGGCAAGCTCCTATTAACTGGGGCTTAGTATAGGCGAACTTAATTTAGATAAACTCTTTAACTAACTCTTCTTCCATTTAATGCCACAGCCAATCGCTTTGATATTATCAGGAGTTACAGGTTTGTTGGCAAGTATATTGGTAATGGCGTTTTCTACATACTTTTCTTTTACGGCAGCTCCATCATCGGCATTATCATCAATAGCCCCTATGTATTTTACAATATATGCTCCGTTTTCTTTTTTCAGAAGATAAACATGTGGCGTTTTAGTTGCACCATACTCTTTGGCTGTGTTTTGTGTTTCGTCAAACAAATAAGGGAAAGAATATCCTTTTTCTTTTGCAAGCTTTTGCATGTTTTCAAAGCTGTCTTCAGCAACCAAAGATGGGTCGTTAGGACTGATAGCAACTACCGGAAAACCTTTTGATTTATATTTTTTGTCCAAATCCATAATACGGCTTTCGTACTTTTTTGCAAACGGACAATGGTTGCAGGTAAATACTACAATAATTCCTTTGGCATCTTTATAATCTGCCATAGAAACCATTTTATCGTCTATGTTTTTTAATTTAAAATCGGCGACTTTATCACCAACTTTATATCCACCTTCGGTTGTGAAAGCAGATACCGCTATAATAGCCACTGCTGCAAGGATGCTTGTTATCTTTTTCATTTGTTTTGGTTTTTATTTGTGATTACTGAATTTATTTCTTCCTGTGTAAACTCCCCTTCTTTAAAAAAAACCTTTTTACCTCCTTTATACATAATAGTTGCAGGAATTGAGCCGCTCCATGTTTTATCTATTTTGTCAACCCAATCGTTAGGGTTTCCGGCATTTAAAAGAAACACATGGTTTTGTATATTTTTTGCTTCTATATGTTTCTCAACCGCGGGAAGCTCTTTAAGTGAATTTAAACTTACATAAATTATTTTTACTTTTTGTGAAGAAAACTTACTTGCAGCTTCTTCAAAGAAGGGCATTTCTTGTACACATGGTTTGCACCAGGTAGCCCAAAAGTTAACTACATACAGGGTATCATTTGTTTTGCTTTCAGCTTGCTTTTGTAGTTGGGTATAATTAACTACCTCAACCTTCTTACTCAGGCAAACAAACGAAAGTAAACAGCTAAGTAACCCTATATTTAAAAGAATCTTCAATTTAATGCTTGAAAAGCAGACAAATATACACTAAAGCTTATCTTAATCAGCCCCTAAAGGGCATTCATCTACATTATTTAACAGCTTTTGTAATTTATTTTGATTTGAGTTTAAATTGCCGTAGTTTCGCCCTCTTAATTTTTCAGTTCTTTACCATTTTATAATTTAGAATGAGACAGCTTAAAATAACCAAATCAATCACCAATCGTGAGAGTGCCTCTCTCGATAAGTATCTACAAGAAATAGGCAGAGAAGAATTAATTACGGCAGAAGAAGAAGTTCAACTGGCGAAAAAGATAAGAGACGGAGACCAAAGTGCTTTAGAAAAACTTACTCGTGCCAACCTACGTTTCGTAGTATCGGTTGCAAAACAATATCAAAACCAAGGTTTAAGTTTACCCGATTTAATTAATGAAGGTAATTTAGGTTTAATTAAAGCGGCAAAACGTTTTGATGAAACACGTGGTTTTAAATTTATATCGTACGCCGTTTGGTGGATTCGTCAGAGTATATTACAGGCTTTGGCAGAACAAAGCCGTATTGTGCGTTTACCGCTTAATCAGGTAGGTTCCTTAAACAAAATTAATAAAGCTTACTCTAAATTAGAGCAGGAGTTTGAGCGCGAGCCAAGCCCCGAAGAGTTATCTAAAATACTAGATTTACCCGAAGATAAAATTATGGATACCATGAAGGTATCCGGTCGTCATGTATCTATGGATGCTCCTTTCCAACAAGGTGAGGAAGGTTCATTGGTAGATGTATTGGTAAATCATGATTCGCCCCGTGCAGATGGGAACTTAATGAGTGAATCTCTTTCTAAAGAAATTGACCGTGCATTATCTACACTTACTGAGCGTGAGCGCGATGTAATAAAATTATTTTTCGGAATAGGTATTCCTCACGGATTGACCTTAGAAGAAATTGGCGCTAAGTTCGACCTTACACGCGAGCGTGTTCGTCAGATAAAAGAAAAAGCGGTGCGCCGTTTACGCCACAGCAGCCGAAGCAAGCTATTGCAACAATACTTAGGCTAAGCATTTAACGAAAAACCGTCTGTATAACAGACGGTTTTTTTATTTAATTTATATTCACACAACAATTAGAAAGACATGAGTTTAGAAATGGCTGAAAAAGTAACGAATAGTTATCAGGAGCAATTAAACGATTGGGTTGAACAGGAGAAAGCAACTATTGATTTAATAAGTACAGTTGGTAAGTTATGGTTTGAGAAATCTATTGAGTTGGTTTTATTCCGTAACCAGTTGGTTGACCGCAGTGCGAGCGAGGTTATGAAACTGCACATGTATGCAAAAGATATTGTGAAGAAACCTATTACTGTGCAGGATACTGTTTTGTTGGCTCATGAAATTTATAAGGCAGCAAATATTTGTCCTTCTAAAATTGATATAGGTAAACTTGCCTTTGAATGGTATCAGGAAAAGGCAAATTACAAATCAGCTTCTGATTTTATTAAATTTAAACTAAAAGATTTTACCGGAGAAGGTAATTCCATCAGCCCTAAAGATGTCGTGTTATTTGGATTCGGGCGCATAGGCCGTTTAGCTGCACGCGAAATTATTGCACAGGCAGGTAAAGGAGAACAGTTGCGTTTGCGTGCCATTGTTACACGTGGCAATAGTGCTGAAGAAATTGTGAAACGTGCCGATTTGTTGCGTACCGATTCTGTACACGGACCATTTCCCGGAACGGTAATAGAAGATTTAGAAAACAAAGCCTTAATTATTAACGGACATACCGTGCACATGATTGATGCCAGCAACCCTGAAGACGTTGATTATACAGCTTACGGCATTCATGATGCTTTGTTGATTGATAATACAGGCGTGTTTAGAGATAAAGCCGAACTAAGCCGTCATTTAAAAGCAAAAGGAGTGAGCAAAGTATTGCTTACTGCGCCTGCCAAAGATATTCCAAATGTGGTGTATGGCGTTAACCACGAAACGATTGATATACACAAAGACAATATTTTCTCAGCCGCATCTTGTACTACCAATGCCATCATGCCTATATTATATGTGGTTGATAAAGAGCTTGGTGTGCAACGCGGACATATTGAAACGGTTCACTCATACACTAACGATCAAAACCTGCTAGATAACTACCATAAAAAATACCGTCGTGGGCGTAGTGCTGCGCTTAACATGGTTATTACCGAAACCGGTGCAGAAAGTGCTTTAAAGAAAGTGTTACCTCAGCTATCAGGCAAGTTTACTGCTAATTCGGTTCGTGTACCAACTCCGAATGTATCCTTAGCCATCTTAAATATTGCCATCAATAAAGAAGTAACCAAAGAGGAGGTTAATGAAATTATGAAAAAGTATGCTTTAGAAGGTAAACTGGTAGAGCAAATACAATATGCTTTTTCTAACGAACTGGTTTCTACCGATGTAATTGGTAATCCTTGTCCTTCGGTGTTTGATAGTCAGGCTACGATTGTATCTCCCGATAAAAAGAATGTGGTATTATACGTTTGGTACGACAATGAATATGGTTATACCCGCCAAGTAATACGCTTTGCCAAGCAATTGGCTGAGGTAAAAAGAATGGTTTATTACTAACCTTTTGCAGGCTCGCCTAAAGAAGAAATAGTAGGAAAACTATCTCCGGCTTCTCTTCTTATGGTCTTGTGTTGGTGGTTTCTGGTTTTGTGTTTTAGTTTATTAAAGCCTGTTCTGCTTATTATTACACCTATTAAAGCAAAGACCAGACTAAGACCAAGCGAAATCAAATTATGTATCTCAAAGTCGGTATTGGTAAGTTTAGCAGTCTCGGTATTTTCTATTTCCAGTTTTAATTTTTCATCCTGATACTGGTCTATTTTATCATTTAACTTTTCTATTATCTGATAAAACTCTGCCTTTTTAATGACGGCCGAACCACCTAACTCTTTATACACATCATCTCTTAATGTATAACCATACATTTTGGCACGCTGAGCTTTTACAGAATCTATATCTCTTTGTCTTTCTGCTATCAGTTTAATTTTTTCATCAAATGAACTTAACTTGGCTTCCGATTCTTTTAAAAACTTTGCATTAGTAGAAATAGAACAGATAAAATAAAAGAAGAAAGCACCTGCCCATAAAAGTCCCACTAAAGCCTGAAATCTGTATAAATTATTTGTAGGCGTTTTGCTTATCATTCTACAATAAATTTAGGAAAAATATGTGAGAGTAACAAACTTTTCCAACAGTTTAATTAGCAACAGATTTTACTTAAAGTCGTTTAAAAACCGTAAATTTGTAGCCTAAATTTAATTAACAAAAATGGAAAACTTCAAAAAAACAAACATCAATGATTTCATTGATGCAACATCACAAACAAAAACAAAATCACTATTAAGTTCATCTTTTGGCTGGATGTTTTTAGCCTTAGGTATCTCTGCTACTTTCTCTGTACTATTTGGTCTTAACGAATCGTTAATGACCTACTTATATAACGTAAATGTTGAAACAGGCAGGGCAAGTCTATCCATACTGGGTTGGGTAGTTATGTTTGCTCCCCTTGGCTTTGTATTAGCTATGTCTTTCGGGTGGCAAAAATTCTCTTTCCCGGTTCTGTTAGGTTTGTTTGTTGCCTATAGTGCGGTTAACGGAATAAGCTTAAGCTTTATTTTTATTGCCTATAAAATAGGAACCATCTATAAAGTATTTGCATCAACAGCGGTGTTGTTTGGTGTAATGGCTTTGTTGGGCGCAACTACCAAGACTGACTTAAGCAAAATGGGTTCGTTTTTAATGATGGCTCTTTTCGGAATAGTTATAGCCTCTTTAATTAATATGTTTACACATAGCCCGATGATGGATTACATCATCAGTATAGTTGGGGTGATTGTATTTACAGGTTTAACTGCGTATGACGTACAAAAGATAAAAAACATGGAGCATGAATTTGAAGGCGAAGGAAGAGCTAAGGTTGGCTTAATGGGTGCTTTATCTCTTTACTTAGACTTTATCAATTTGTTTTTAATGCTGTTGCGTTTATTTGGCAGAAGAGACTAAAAAACTGTCTCATGTATTTTGTCTCATGTATCAAGTCTGAATACAAAATACAGCATACAATGTACAGGTTCTGTTACCTGATACTTATTACCTGCTACCTGTTACCTGTTTCAGCTAAGGCGCAAAAGTCAAATTTACACGACAACCAATACTATTGGATTTATAAAGGCTACACGGCTGTTGAAAACGGTAAATACAAAGAGGCTATTACTAACTACACCAAAGCCATTCAATTAGATTCTTCGTTTGCAGAAGCTTTCAGATACCGCGCAACTGCCTATTGCTATTTAAAAAGCTATAACGAAGCGCTTGCCGATTTTGACCGTGCCGTTAAATTAGATCCCGAAGATGCAGCCTCCTTTAATGCCCGTGGCGCTATTTATGAAGAACTGGATATACTTAACGTAGCCATTAAAGATTATGCCAAGGCGGTTGAATTGTTGCCACACAACAAGCGTTATAAAGAAAACCTGGAAGATGCACAGGATAAATTAGCTGCCAGAAACAAACCGAAATAAACGTCATGCTGAACTTGTTTCAGCATCTGAGATTCCGAAACGAGTTCGGAATGACTAGAGTTACCTCACAATAACCAAGCGTTTATTTACCACACCCTCGTTGCTTTGCAGGCTTATATTATAAACACCCTCATTTAAGTTGCTTGCATCTATAGTTGTTTTGCCATTTATAGTTTGACTTAATACCAATTTACCATTTACATCATACACCTGCATAGTTTGTTTGGTTGCACTGCTTGGCTCTATAACAAAACTGCCATTATTGGGGTTGGGGTAGATGTTCATTTGATTGCTAGCATTTACTATTTGATTAATACCTGCTGTGCTACTTAAAACATTCACATAAACCATACTGCCATTAGAGGCCCTGTAAACTGTATCATTTTGACACCCATAATACATTTCCAGAAGAATCGTATTTGACAAGAAATATATTACTATATCCTGTACCTGTTAATATATGTGTTCCAAAAGCGGTTGAAGTATTGTAATACCCAGTAATAAAAACATTACCATAATTATCTGTTGTAACACAGTTACCAACAGCATTACTGGCGCTTTTAGCCCAAATTAAATTCCCTGAAGCAGTATATTTTGCAAAGAAAAAATACTGTCCTGTACCAGGATTTAAAAAAGTATCTATTCCAAGAATTATACTATGTCCGTCGGTTTATATGTTTTCCTTTGCTATTACAGAAAAAACCCTATATTATACAGACTAAAGGTTTTGATTATATTTGTTTCATTATGAAGAAATTACTTTACGTACTCTGCTTGTCTCAAGTCTTAGGTCTTATATCTCATGTCTCCATTGCACAGGTTACAGAAAAGAACTATAAAATATACTCGGTAAAGCAAGGTAAAGAAGTAACGCTCGCTGATATTGTAGCCGACATGAAAAACTACAGCGTTGTTTTTTTCGGTGAAGAACATAACGATTCTGTCTGTCATTATCTGGAAAGTAAATTATTCGAAATGCTTTATCAGAAATACGGAAACAGCATGGCGCTTTCTATGGAGATGTTTGACAGAGATGTACAACCTGTGATGAATGAATATCTGGCTGGTTTTATCCGTGAGAAAAGCTTTACTAAAGATGCCCGTGTTTGGAATAACTACAGAGATTATAAACCCATGGTTGAACTGTCAAAAACAAATAAGCTGGATGTTATTTGTGCCAATGCACCAAGTCGCTATACCAACTTAGCCGGCAGAAAAGGACAGAAAGCATTAATAGATTTACCAAAGGAATCTAAAAAGAATTTTGCACCATTGCCCTATGATACGGCAACGGGTAAGTACTATGAAAAACTGTTGGAAATGTCGGGGCACGGACTTTCTAAAACAGATACTGCAAAAGTAAAAGCACCTCCTATGGGTATGGGTTCTTTTAATTTAATTATGGCTCAGTCTCTTTGGGATGCAACCATGGCTTATTCTATTGCAGAGTATTTAAAGATTTATAAAACAAAAAAAGTAATGCAGATAAACGGCAGGTTTCATAGCGATGAAGGTTTTGCAGTTGTTACCCAATTAAAAAAATACACCCCCCATGTAAAAGTGCTAATCCTGTCAAGTGGTTCAGATGAATCATTTCCAACTATTGATTGGAGTAAACAAAAACATTCAGGTGATTACCTCATTATTACTGACCCTGCCGTTCCTAAAACTTTCAAAGATTAAGTGGCATAGTATTTGCAGTCGTTAAACGTAGCCCGTAACTAAATAATCGTAAATTTGATGTCTTTATTTTAACGTATTTATGAAGTGGTTTCTGCTTTCTTTAGGTATTTCTTTTGAGATTATTGCTTTGATTTTTATGAAAAAATCAGAGGGCTTTACCAAGTTAGTTCCCATCTTGTTTGTTTTCTTGTTCTACACCATGGCATTGGGTTGTTTAATTCTTGTATTACGAAAAATGGATACCAGCGTGGCTTATGCTATTTGGGCAAGTGCAGGTATATTGGTAATGGCTGTAGTAGGTATTTTATTTTTACATGAACCGATTACGGTAGTTAAAGTGGTTTCCATCTTATTGATTGTGTTAGGGGTTATAGGGTTAGAGTTTTTTTAATTAAATTAGAGGTCGATTTATTATATGCAGCTATTTTTAACAGGCGTTACCGGGTTTCTAGGCGGAGAGTTATTGGTTGAATTATCTAAAAGAAACGATGTAGATAAAATCTATTGTTTGGTTAGGGCGCAAAACGAAGCAAAGGCTCTGGCAAGAATAAAAAAGGTATTTGATTTACACAACGATCATTTCGACGCTAAAAAAGTTATACCCATTGTTGGAGAATTAAGTGATAATAATCTTGCTGATGCTTTAATAAACAATCCTCACATTAAAGATGTTGATACCATTATTCACTCGGCTGCCAATACTTCTTTCACCAAAATATACGATGAGATAGTTGAGAAAGTAAACATAGGTGGTACACATCAGTTGCTGCGCTGGGCTAAAACCTTAAAGCATTTAGATTTATTTACTTATGTGGGTACGGCTACCATTTGTGGCTCAATGGTTAAAGATTGTGTAGTAACAGAGGATATGTCTCCAAATCTGACGGCTAAGCATTTGGTAAAGTATTCTTATACCAAAATGATTGGCGAGCTTATCCTGAAAGATTATCTTCCTGAAGATAAAATCTTAGTAGTAAGGCCTTCCATCATTATGGGTGATAGCCGCGAGTGGGCTCCCCGTTCTTATGTTATACTATGGGCTTTAGCTACGCTTAATCACATGCGACTTCTGCCCATGCAAACTCAAAGTAATATTGATATTATACCTATTGATTATGCTACCCGTGCTATTATTCAACTGGTGTTTAATAAGAAAAGAAAATACCGCGTATATCATATCTCCAGTGGTGCGACATCTATTACCACACCTAAAAAAGCAACAGATGCCATTAAACATTTATTCCCTGATAAACCCGATTTTAAGTTTGTATCGAAGGGTTTGTTAACCAGTATGAAAAAATGGTCGAAGAACAGTACGTTGATAGATGACCACAGCCCACTTTTTAAACATAAAGAATACCTTGATTACTGGATGAATTACTTTGGTGATAATACCAAATTACGAGTGTTGTTTTATGCCTTAGAGCCTTATATTAACTTTGTTGAATTGGGGCAAATATTTGATAACTCAAGATTATTGGAAGATACCACCGTTGGACCTTCTATACCTGCGCACATCTATTTAAAAGAAACAGCCATACATATTGATTCCATCAATATTTTTGAAGGAGCAATAGATTCTTAAAGAATTAAACTTTAAGCAGTAACCGCTATTTCATTGGCATTTTTAATAGCAATGGTTTGAGCCAATTTTTTAGCTGCATCCATAAATGTTAATGCTTGTAAAGTATCTGTTTGCAATGCGACAGGACTACCTGCATCTCCCGCTTCGCAAATACTTTGTATAATAGGTATTTGTGCCAAAAGGGGTATATTAAACTCATCGGCTAATTGTTGTGCGCCTCCTTTGCCAAAGATAAAATACTTGTTGTTAGGCAATTCGGCAGGGGTAAACCAAGCCATGTTCTCAATTACACCTAGTAGAGGTATGTTTATATGCTCATGCTTAAACATGGCAGCTCCTTTGCGGGCATCGCTTAGGGCTACTTGTTGGGGAGTAGTAACAATAACAGCGCCTGTTAGCGGTACAGAGGCTGCTAAACTCATAGGTATATCTCCGGTGCCGGGAGGTAAATCAATAAAGAGGTAATCCAAATCTCCCCAAAGGGCATCGAAACATAATTGGTTAAGCGCTTTGGTAGCCATAGGTCCTCTCCAAATAATAGCCTGAGAAGGATCGGCAAAGAAGCCTATGGACAACAATTTTACACCATAACTCTCCACAGGAATCATTCGGTTCTTCCCGTCAATTTGTTGTGTAGCAGGTTTCTCATTCAACACATCAAACATAATAGGGATGGATGGCCCATATATATCGGCATCAATCAACCCAACCCTAGCGCCTTGTTTGGCAAGGGCCACAGCCAAATTACTTGCCACCGTAGATTTACCCACACCTCCTTTACCCGATGCAATGGCTATAATATTTCTTACTCCTGCAAGGGCATCTTTATTTTGTTTGGCTTGGGTAACGTTAGAAGACATGGTAACATTAACAACAGCTTCCTTATCTACATAATGTTTAACGGCATTAATGCAGGCGTTTTGTATCATGTCTTTCATAGGACAGGCAGGCGTTGTAAGCACTACTGTAAAAGAAACTTGTTTACCCACAACTTTTACGTCTTTAATCATACCCAGTGTTACCAGGTCTTTCTTTAAATCGGGGTCATCAACGTATTTAAGCGCGTCTATTACTTGTTGTTCTGTAATCATGGTCTGTAAAATATGGTTACAAAGGTAACCTTAAACAAGACTAATAAAAAAGGTTTTGACTTAGTTCTTTATTTATATTTGCGTTTATATGAAGATTTGTTTCAGGTTATTAATTGCAAGTGTGATTATTTTTTTATCTTCCTGTATAGGTGAGCTGAAAGAAATATCCATTAATAACATTAACAGTTTTAATCTTACTAAAATGGATGCCAAGAGTTTGGAAGGAGAGATAAATGTGAGTATAAATAATCCAAATAGCAGAAGCTTTAAAGTATATAAATCTAAAGCTACTATTTTTGTAGGAGGAAGTAAATTAGGAGAAGCACGTATTGTTAAAAAAGTAAAGATTGCTGCAAACTCAAGTGTCGATAATACATTTGTTTTGCATGGCGATTTTAAAGAATTAAACTTAGGAACGATTGCAAATATTACCATGGGTAAACCTGTGGTGGAGATTAAAGGATATATAAAAGCCGGTAAATGGTTTTATAAAAAGAAATTCCCGATAGATCAGCAACAGAAATTATCAGGACAAGGCTTTAAAGGATTGTTACCCGGATTTTGATTATGAAAAATAAAGAGGTTATTAAGCATATAGTTAATTGGCTTAGTTCATATTCTGCACAGTCGCATACCAATGGTTTTGTTATTGGTATTTCGGGTGGTATAGATTCTGCACTTACTTCTACGCTTTGTGCTTTAACCCAAAAACCTGTTATTGTGCTTAATATGCCTATTAGGCAACATAAAGCAGAGTTTGATAGAGGTGCCGAGCATATTGAGTGGTTAAAGAAAAACTATACAAATGTCACCTCAGATACAGTTAATCTTACACATATTTTTGAAAAGGTAGAAAATGACTTCCCTTCTTCCATTCAGGATTTTTTAACGATGGCAAACACACGTGCACGTTTGCGTATGCTTACGTTATATGCTTTTGCAGGGCATCATAAGATGTTGGTTGCAGGTACAGGCAATAAAATAGAAGATTTTGGTGTTGGTTTTTATACCAAGTATGGCGACGGAGGAGTTGATATTAGTCCGATTGCAGATTTATTAAAGAGCCAGGTTTATGCCTTGGCTAAAGAACTGAATGTGGTAGAAAGTATTTTGCAAGCTAAACCTACTGATGGTTTATTTCATGACGGACGTAGTGACGAAGACCAGATGGGTGCAACTTATGATGAATTGGAGTGGGCTATGTTGGCATTAGAAAATCAGGTTGATGAACAAAAATTCTCTGAAAGAGAAAAGCAAGTGATGCAGATTTATCAAAACAGAAACAGGGCGAATAAACATAAGATGGAAGCTATACCTGTTTGCAAGATTCCGAAAGAGTTATTCTAAGTTTCTTTCATAAAAGCTTCGATACTTTCTTTTGTAATTTGTTTTTGTTCTAAAGAAGTGTATACGAATTCTTCCTGCCAATAACTTGCTAAATATTCTTGTTCTGTTTGTCCGGGTGTGGGAATTAATAAAGCTTTTAAGCCCAGTGCATGCAAATCCATTAAGGTAGAATAACCCGAACGGCATATTAATTTAGTTGATGAATTAAAGAGTTCCTGTAGTTGTTTTGTTGCAGCCAGATTAATTACAGAAAAATTAGAAGATATTTCTTTCTTTATAGGTGTGTTGGTTCCCCTCACTAAAACAATCTTATAATTAGTATTAACAAACACATCAATTAATTTGCCTTCTAATAAAGTTCTTTGTGGTTCAGGTCCTGATAATAGAATAAGCACATCATACTTCTTTTGCTGAGACTCTTTTTTCTCAAAACGACTTAAAGGATTGATGAATTCAATATTTATTAATTGCTTATTATAATCTGACAGTGTTCCGCTTAAACGTTTTTCTTTTTCGGCGTAATCAGGCGCCCAACATACATTATATTTTTTTATAAAAGAACTATTGATACGGTTAATGACACCTTTAAATATTAGAGCTTGTATATTTAGCTGATGTGTAATAAAAATGCTTTTAACTGTTTTGTTATAAAATCCAAAACGATTATCGCTTATTACCACATCCATCTTATTGCCTTGCAGATAATGAGCCAGCCATTTGTTTTCTTTTCTTGTTACTAAGCATAACTTTGGTAATTGAATTAAAATCTTAATCCATAATGGTAAAACACTTGAATAACTAATGTTGTAGCCAAACAAATCTACATACTCCATATCGTTCAATTCTTGTTGTAAGAATTGTTTTTGCTGAGGTGTACAGGCAATTACAAAATGATTATTCTGTGATTGTAGTTTTTTTATTAAAGGCACACACCTTGCCGTATGTCCTAAACCCCAATCAAGTGGGGCAAGCAGTATTTTCTTTTCAAATAGATTTAGAGATGCAGCAGGCACTATTTTATTAACTGAACAAAGCCTTTCAGTTTAATTGTCTCTATACCGTAATAGTGTATCTCATTAACGGTACAGGTATAAAAATAGGTGCCATCAGGTACAGGCTGTTTCATTTGTTTTGATTTTCCATCCCAACCTAAACTCGGGTTGGTGTTTTCATAAACCACTTCGCCCCAACGGTTATACATTACAAAATTAACACTACGCACATATTTATTTTTTACGGGAATATATAAATCATTTATGTTATCACCATTAGGTGTAAAAATATTTGGTAATTCATATTCAGGGCAGTCATCGGTGCAGGTTGTATCATTCATAGCACTTCTGTTTCCTGCTGAATCTACAGCAACAATTATATAACAACCTGCAATAGTTGCAAAATTATAATTGGTTGTATAAGTAGTGTCATTGGCACTTAAAACAGAATCTATTTTTGTCATGGTACTATCCTGCCTTGGGGTATAATAAATATAATATTTAATTACATCATCTATATTACAAACATTATCAGGGTTTCTCCAGGTAAGTTTGTTTATAGACTCGTTGCAATTTCCGACAATGCTTAATTGAGGTTGGCAAGGAGGTTCATCATCAATTGGAGCTACACATACTTTTTGCGACCAGTTTGTATCAGGACTAAAAATATTAGGGTTATAGTAACTACCCAAACACATTATTCTAAAACAATAATTATACTTATTGGTTAATTGTTTTACCGTATCAACAGTAAGCGTTGTACTATCTACTAATTTATATCCATTATTAGTTCCGTTTTGAATGTATATGTAATATTTATAATTTGTCCAGGGGGTGTTGGCTTTCCAGCTTAGGGCAACCCTTCTGTTATGCCCAACACCACTGGCAAAAACAGAGCTTGCCGGAGACCCGCTTCCTACAGAATGACCGTTAGCATAAAAAAGCACTTTATAATAATATTGGTTACTTTGGGTATTCAGGGCGGTATCAATAAAAGAAGTATCGGCTTGGGTGTTTATTTTCCCAAAGTATGACCTGCTTGGTGAAGTATATGCAGTGGTATAAGTACCTGCGGGATTACCCGGGTTAACCGGGCTGCGCTGCACAATAAAATAATACGGACCTTGATTTGCAGGTAGCAAGGTATCTAAATTAAGCCCACCGATAAGCGGTTTTTGCCATCGCACAAACATTTTACCTTCGTGTATATCCGTAGTATCCACACTTACGTTGATGAGTATAGGCACGCCTAAATGCAAGGTTATACAGGTAGAATTTGTATAAGTAGGGGCTACGCTTAAAGAACCATCGGCATACTGGGCTATAACAATGTATGAATAGGTATTGCCTGCCGAAAAACCCTGCCCGTTGTTACCATCATAAAAAACAGTTGCGGTGGTTGAACCTACGGGCTGGTACCAGGATGAAGGCGGCGTTCCTGCCGGAACAGGCGGAACACCCGTTTGGCAGGGATTTACAGTATAAGACACACAATCGGTGGCACGGTATATCAGGTAATCTACAATTACATTGGTTGTATTAGTACCACATGAAGGGGGGGGAGACCAATTCAGCTTAATGGTATCTCCTTTAACCGAATCGGTAAAGTTGGTAATAGGCGGCGAAACTACCTGTATGCTGATAGAACTAAAATTAGCGTCGGGCGGTGTACTATTATCATGCGCATTCACAATAACATAATAGGGGTTTAGCTGAACATTGTTGCAAGAAGGAGTCCAATTTAAATGACCGGAAACATTAACACCCGGGCTTGAAACAAATGTGGCATTGTTGGGTGCCGTAAGCGGTACCCCGGTTGCCGACATGGTTAATGCAGAGTCGGGTTCGCTGGCAGTAATGCTTGGCGAAGTATAGGTATCTCCGGCTTCTACACAACCTTTTACCGACATTAAGCTTGGGGGAATAGTTACTACCGACGTGCAACATTGCACATATATTTGCACGGCAAACACCTCGCTGCCCATCTCAACCCACCCGCCGCCATAACGCCGCCATTCTCTAACAAACATATCTATTTCATACTCGCCATAGGTACTGGGCACATGCAGCCAAGTTAATTCTCCCGTAACAGGATCAACACTAATATTGCCCGGAGGGAGATTATAGGTAGAAAGAGGATTAAAACTGGCACCCCCACTTGTGCTTTCCGATCCGGTAATAAATGGTATTAAAGAAAAAGAAAGGCTGTCAAGGTCGGGGTCATACATGCCGGGGTTATAATAAAAAGATTCTCCTGCGCAGGCATTATCAATAGGGGGGTTGTTTACCACAGGGGTATTGTTATAATTTGTATAGTTGCCTATATTTAGCGTATCTAAAAGCGCAAACTGCACACCCGATGAGGAACCACCCGTAAAGTTAATAATGTTGGCATCTAAATTAGGGTCTACCATACCAAAAATATACTGACCCGCACCATTAAATTGAAAATCACCCTCATAGGTGTTTACTTTTACACCCCCATAGGTGCCTGTGCTACTGCAAGCAGGGGTATAGGGGTAAACAAGCATTAAACCCTGCCCGGGCAAATTCGGATAATTATATTGAGAATTTGCAAGCTGTGGATTATAATTAAAAAGATCTACCCCTATGGTGGTATTTGTTCTTGGGCAATTAACTGTATCAGGCATAACGCCTGCGCCAAGGTTAGTAAAACAAAGGGTTTCATAAGGTCTGTCTGCCCCAACACTTGACGGGTTGGTATAGGTATAAATTTTAAAATGGTAGTACCCAATAATATAATTACCGTGTATATCCTTATGGTTCGTATAACTAATATAGCCCGCACGGTTGTGGGTGGCAAAACTGCCCAAAGCAATAAAAAAAAGAAATACAACAAGTAGCTTGCAGCGCATAGCACAAATATAGTTAAATTGCCTTTATGCTAGCTTGTTTTATGTTTTTTTAATAGTTGGCACCTGTCATTTTGAATGGAGCGCAGCGTAATTAGAAATCTATTCCTTGTCAGATTTCTCCTTGTAGTCGAAATGACAACAAAAAAGCCGTTCTCTACATAGAGAACGACTTTTGTTTCTTTATTATAACTGCCTGTCATTTCGAATGGAGCGCAGCGTAATGAGAAATCTATGCTGTTATCAGATTTCCCGCTTCGCTCGAAATGACAACAAATTACAATCGAAATAATTATTTCAACTTATTTAATATCATCATTTAAAAACCGCCATTCAGGATTAAAAGAAGTAATTAAATTATTCTTCTTTTCTCTCCTCCATTTTTTTATTTCCTTTTCCCTTTTTATAGCATGATCAATAAATTCAAATCTTTCAAAATAAATAAGATTATGGCAATGATATTTTCCCGCAAACGTTTCCGGATTATTTATATTTTGTTTATGCTGGTATAAACGCTTTTCTAAATTATTGGTTACACCAATATACAATGTCGTTTTGTTATAATTAGTAGTTATGTAAATAAAATAGTTATGAGTTCCTATTGGTTTCAACAACTCAAATATATAGATTTCTCATTACGCTATGCTCCATTCGAAAGGACAAACTGTATTTGTCTGTCATTTCGAGTGTTAGCAGCCGGGATTTATTGCTTACAGGTTTGGTAAAAGCAAACGAAGTTGCGGTGCGCATACGTGCCGAAAATGGAAAGCTAAAAAGCGCATGGAGCGCATCGACGGAGTTTGTGCCCAGAACAACAGCATCCGGTACGCCAACCACAACACCTGTAACACCTACAACAACGCCTACA
>CAJCJB010000249.1 GCA_903970545.1 Candidatus Saccharimonadota bacterium
GATTGCTTTGCCGATTTAGGCGCAGAAGATGATGAGAAGTTCCTGTCTATTGAAGAACTTAAGTTGCCCGGCACATTTCACATAAAGAATGCAACTGTTTTTAATCACATATACTTGCATCGTTTAAAAGATGTAAAAGGAGCTACCGTAAATACTACACACGGCAACAAAAAAAGCATAGAAAAGTTCTTGTCGCATACCAAAGCAGATGTTGAAAGCATGGAAGGCGCAGCCTTTCTGTTTGCGTGTAATCAGACACAGACAAAATGCTTGCAAATACGTGCTATATCTAATTATATAGAGAAACGAGATAGAAGTAAATGGAATATTCCTTTAGCTATTGAAAGCCTGAATACCTTTTTAATAGATTTCATTAAGTTATTTTAACACATAGTTTCTCGCTTTTTAAAAGTTTGGCACGCTTATTGTAAGGTGTATAATAACCAAAAAACAAAACAAATGAAAAAAATAAGTGTAATGGTAGTAGCAGTACTTTTAAGTGCTAGCATGTTTGCTAACGGAGCAAGCCTACCGAAAAAAGGAACCACAGTTAACGGTAACAAACCAAAAACTGAAATCAAAAAAGAACACAAACAAAAGGACAAACAAAAGGATGCCTCGAAAGACAAGAAATCGTCTAAAAAGGAATCTAAAAAAACAACCGCTAAAAAGTAGATTTGTTTAAATCCTTTCTAAAAGCATGTGATAACCTCACATGCTTTTTTTATGTGTTATATTTGACTGATTTTGAAACTCTCTTACGCTTCATATTCTCTTCAGTTTAAACACCCTTTTGGACTTGCTTACGGAACCAGAACAACTACTGAAGTCGTTTATGTGAAACTTGAATCGGGTGACTTTACCGGATATGGTGAAGCTGCTCTTCCTCCATATTTGAATGAAACTCAAACCTCTGTTATTGCTTTTCTGAAAAAAGTAAGTGTGCTTTTAAAAAATTATAAATTACCCTTTTCAATAGAAGAGATTATTACAGCTATGGATGCCATTGCTCCAAATAATAATGCAGCCAAAGCCTGTATAGATATTGCTTTACATGATTTGCTGGGCAAAGCTCTAAATAAACCCGTTTATACTTTGTTGGGTTTAACTAAACCCCAACCAAAAAACACATCCGTTACTATAAGTATTGGGCAATTAAATCTTATTCCTGATAAACTGAAAGAGATTGAAGAATATAAAATACTAAAAGTAAAACTGGGCAATAAAGAGGATAAGAAAATTATTGAGTGCATTAGAGAGCATACTAATAAGGCTTTAGTAATTGATGTAAATCAAGGGTGGGTGGATAAATACTTTGCTTTAGACATGATAGAATGGTTAAGCGATAAAAATGTTTTGTTTATAGAACAACCTTTGGCAAAAGATAAATACGATGATATGGCCTGGCTAAGCGAACGAAGTCCGATTACAACCGTAGCAGATGAAAGCATGTTGCGGTTCAGTGATATGGATAAGATAAGCGGTTGCTTTAAAGGAATTAATTTAAAGCTGATGAAGTGCACCGGACTTTTTGAAGCGGTTAAGATTATAAACTACGCTAAACAAAAGGGCTTGAATATTAATATAGGCTGTATGTCGGAGAGTTCTTGCGGAATTGCCGCTGCCGCACAGTTAATGGAAAGTGCAGATTGGATTGATTTAGACGGGCCTTTGCTTATAAAAAATAACCCCTTTACGGGTATTGATTTTAGTGAGGGTAAACTTCAATTAAATAATATAGTGGGTACAGGGGCTACGTTATCAAGTAAAGAGTTAGCGTTTTACGAAGGTAAAGCGTAAACTCTATGCAGGCTGCCAGTTATAATACTGTATCTCGCGAGATACCTTACCATCATCATAAAAATTCATTACAGAAAAAGAAGGGGCAAACTGATAATGATTTCCTTTCCACCAAGAACCACTAACGGCACCATTGCAATAATAATCAACGCCTAGATAATTTACGTGATCAATCATGTGAATATGCCCACTAAGGCAAGCTTTAATATTTGGGTATTGATAAAAAAGTGAAGTAAGTTCAGCCGCGTCTCCATGTAAGCAATTGTTCGGAATACTCCAATGGGTTTTATCTTTCTTTCCGTCAAACAAAGTGCAAATAGCCAAAACAGGTACATGGGTAACAATACATATAAATACATCTTTTGGGGTGTTTTGTAGTTCATCTTTTAACCATTGCATCTGCTCCTCATCTAATTCGGCATAATACCCCGGCACAGAGTTTTTAGCCCTTATACTATCCAACACAATAAACTTCCACTTGCCCTGTTGCATAGAATAGTAAGGAGTTTTCATTTTATATTCATCCATGGCGGTATGCTTGCTTTCATTTTCAAAAGAAGTAGCAAGTGGCCAGCCATACAAATCATGGTTACCAATGCAATGATGAACCGGAATGGTGTTTTCTGAAACCAGTAAATCGTGAAACAACTCCCATTGCTTTTTAATTTTCTCTTTCGAGAAGGTAAATGCCGCATTCATAATAGCATCTCCGCCATTAAGAATCATATCGGGTTTTTGAGCTAATGAGTTTACGGCATGAAGACAGGAAGCAAAACCCTTTTCAGCTACTAACCCACTTTGAATATGGATATCGGTTAAGTGCGCCACCCGAAAAGGCTTGGAAGAAATTTTCTCCTCATCAAAAGAACCCAAAAGACCTGCCGCCGAAGATTTTGAAGTCAGCATAGCCAGAGAAGAAGCTCCAATCAGTTTAAGAAAGTTTTTTCTGTTTAGTTTATCCATAGCTTAATTTCTAAGATGTTGCTTATTTGATGCAAACTTAGGCAGCTAAGGTTAACTGAATGTTAAGCCAATGTTACCAAATAGTGATTTATTAACGTCGGTTTGTTTATTGTTTGGGCGTTCCGGCACGCTGTCATGGTGAGCCTGTCGAACCATCTGGGCTGCCTGCCCATGCCCTTCGATAAACTCAGGATGACTACCACTTTTTTTAACACTTCTAACTCTCATTTTAACATTTACGCCTTCCATTTTAACGGTTTTGCACCTATAGGGTTGAAACTTGCGAAGAATGAGACCATTCTTGTGAAGGATGTACACATAATTAGGAAGGATGTAAGCATTGTTACGAAGGATGTACACATTGTTGTGAAGGATGTAAGCATTGTTGTGAAGGATGTAAGCATTGTTGTGAAGGATGTAAGCATTGTTACGAAGAATGTGAGCATTGTTGTGAAGGATGTGAGCATTGTTATGAAGGATGTAAGCATTGTTGTGAAGGATGTAAGCATTGTTACGAAGGATGTGAGCATTGTTACGAAGGATGTAAGCATTGTTACGAAGGATGTAAGCATTGTTGTGAAGGATGTAAGCATTATTACAAATTATGAAGGCTTGCAGACAAACTAAGCTGTTTTAGCTTCTTTTTTGGTAGATTTGTGGTTAGTAAAGACCACTATTATGATATAATCACGTGCGATTATAGCTAATAATAAGACAACTCTATGAAGCATCAAAAGGAAGCGAGTTTAATTGACGTATTGACCTCGCTTTCACAAATAATAATTATTCCACTTGATAATGGACTGCCTCACAAATCCTTTGGTATTGGGCAATCTAATATTTCCTTTATAGGATTTGAAGAAGTTACCAAATATCGAGAATCAGTTGAGCGACTATTTTCAACACACAAAGAAATTGAGAGAACATACACCCTGAAAAAATTTGAAGAAGAAATAGTAAAACTTATAAGAGGTTTAAAGAATAGAAACGAAAAGTGTAAACCGGAAGACTTCACTAAAATTATGGAAGAATTATTAAAAACTGAAGTTCGAGAATATGAAATACTTTATGATTTTCATGGTGCAACTATGCAATTATCTTCCATACAATTTGGTGATTTTACAATTTACGATTTAGATAAATCATACAGTAATCTTGTTTCCAAATACCCCTATCTTCAAAATAGAGATTTGTATTTTAGTAATCCACAGTCTAAATTATTAATCGGAATAAAAGTAAAAGCTAGAGAAAATCAAAAAGCGGTTGAGCTTGCCGATAAACTATGTGAATCATTTGAAAATGTATTTAGTTATGCAATATCTGATTTAACACATCTTAGACGCATTGGAATTTTAAACTTTCGTGGCTGGACATCAGTAAATAAAGTAGTTTGCAACAATAATTCAATGACATATACTGGTCAAAATGACCCATTCTTAAAGGTAAATATAGACGACCCATTTTTTAAAGATAGAACACAAGGCAATGATGTAATATGGCATCTTATAACAAAGGAAAAAAATGAAATTGAAAAGCGATTATTAAATGCTATTGAATGGATTGGAAAAGCAGCTTATGATAAAGATAAGTCTAAATCTTTAGTTCAGTTTGTATTTGCAATAGAAGGAATGCTACAATTCAATGATAAGGCATTTATCACTTCTTCTATTGTTAGTCAACTTAGCGACTGGTTAGCATTTATTATAAATGACGACCAAGAAAAGAGGAAAACAATAGCAAGGACTTTTAAGGATATTTATCAAAAAAGGTCAGCAATTGCGCATGGAGGATCAAAGATAATAGAAATTGAAGATTTAGCAATAGCTAACCATATCGCAAAACTTATGATAATTACATTTCTTACTATGAGTCCATATAAAGAAATGAAAACAATGGAACAACTTAATAATCATATGACAGATTTAAAGTTTAAATAAATTCTGATTCTAATGAATACCGAATACGTTATATTAGTTGATGAGCAAGACCAAGAGCTTGGTGTGATGGAAAAGATGCAGGCTCATCAGGAAGCAAAACTGCACCGCGCTGTTTCTGTATTTGTGTTTAATGCTAATAAAGAATTATTGTTACAAAAACGTGCAGCAACTAAATACCACTCGACTAACTTATGGGCAAACACCTGTTGCAGTCACCCCAAACCAAAAGAAGATACCCTTGATGCAGCCAAAAGAAGATTGCAGGAAGAAATGGGTTTGCGTTGTGACTTGAAGTATATCTTTAATTTTACATATCTAGCTAATCTTGAGAATGGGTTAAGTGAACATGAATTAGACCATGTATTTTTTGGTTTCAGTGATGATGTGCCAAAGCCAAATCCTGAAGAAGTCGCAGCCTATAAATACATGAGTTTGCCCGAAATAGAAAATCAATTAAAACAAAACCCACAAGAATTTACTGCATGGTTTAAGCTTATCTTTGCACGAGTAAAAAACGAATTAAACAAAAACATAAAAACAATTTAATATGAAACACACAGCAAAAGCCCATTGGCAAGGCAATTTAAAAGAAGGTAAAGGTGCGCTTACAACCCCAAGCGGCGTTTTAGATAACACCAACTACAGTTTTAAAACCCGTTTTGAAGGAGAAAAAGGAACCAACCCCGAAGAGCTATTAGCGGCATCACACGCAGGTTGTTTTACCATGGCGGTATGTGCAGCCTTAACCAGAAAAGAGTTAACCCCCACAAGTTTAGATACCGAGGTTACCTTAACTATGGAGAATTTAACCATCACAGCCATTCATCTTTCTATTACCGGAAAAGTTGCCGGCATTACAGCCGATGAGTTTACGGCCGTTACCAAAGATGCCGAAAAAAACTGCATCATATCAAAAGCATTAAGCGTGCCAATTACTTCCGAGGCTCATTTTGTGGCATAAGAGATTAGCTCTTTGTTCAAAAATCGTTTCCTTTTTTTAATACCCTGCAAGTACATTTACCAAAAATAATTTATGACGGATACACAACTTTATTTTAAAGTTTCTGATAAGCTGAATATTGATGCCAAGCAGGTGGTTGCTACCGTGCGCCTGTTGGATGAGGGGGGAACGATACCGTTTATTGCACGTTATCGCAAAGAAGCCACAGGCAGTTTGGATGAAGTTGCCATTATGCAAATACGTGATGAGATAGAACGTTTGCGCGAGTTGGAAAAACGCCGTGAAGCCATTTTAAAATCTATTGAGACGCAAGGCAAGTTAACTGAAGATCTGAAAGAAAAAATACTGGATGCTGAAACCATCAGTAAGCTTGAAGATTTGTATTTGCCTTATAAACCCAAACGCAGAACTAAAGCTACCATTGCCCGCGAGAAAGGACTGGAACCTTTGGCACAATTTATTTTAGTACAGGGTAATGCATCATTAGAGGATGAAGCTGCTAAGTTTATCAGCATTGAAAAAGAAGTTATTTCTATTGAAGATGCTTTACATGGTGCACGCGATATTATTGCAGAAATTATTACGGAAGATGCCAATGCACGCGAACAAATAAGAAATTTGTTTAAACAAAAAGCAACGATAAAAAGTAAAGTGGTTAGTGGCAAAGAGGAAGAGGGGGCCAAGTTTGAAGATTATTTTGATTGGGAGGAACCTTTGTCGCAATGTCCTTCGCACCGATTGCTGGCCATGCGCCGTGGCGAGAAGGAAGATTTTTTATTCCTGGATATTAAGCCTCCGGTTGATGATGCACTGGATATTTTAAACAGGATATTTGTTAAGGTGAAGAACGAGTGTGCCAATCAAATTAAACTGGCTGTTGAAGACGGTTATGCACGTTTGTTGCAACCTTCTATAGAAGCTGAAACACGTTCTGCAACCAAAGAACTTGCCGATGATAAAGCCATTGATGTGTTTGCACAAAACATACGCGAGTTGCTGCTCTCCTCCCCTCTTGGGCAAAAAGCTATTCTGGCTATAGACCCGGGTATTCGTACAGGTTGTAAAGTAGTTGCACTTGATAAACAAGGTAAACTATTGGCAGATACGGTTATCTATCCTCAAATGAAAAAGACCGAAGCAGAAAATATTGTACTTGCTTTTTGTGCCAAACATTTAATAGAAGCTATTGCCATTGGTAACGGCACCGCAGGGCGAGAGACAGAAGCATTTATCAGAGCCATTGATATTCTCCCGAAAGAAATTCCGGTGATAATGGTTAATGAAAGTGGCGCTTCTATTTACTCGGCATCGGATGTTGCGCGTGAAGAATTTCCTGATAAAGATATAACGGTGCGTGGCGCAGTTTCTATCGGACGTAGATTAGCAGACCCATTGGCTGAGTTAGTTAAGCTTGACCCAAAATCTATTGGAGTAGGGCAGTACCAACACGATGTTGACCAAACTAAACTAAAAAACAAATTAGATGAGGTGGTGAGCAGTTGTGTAAATGCAGTAGGTGTTGAATTAAATACAGCGAGTAAAGAATTACTTACTTATGTATCCGGTTTGAATAGTCGCTTAGCACAAAACATTGTTGAGTATAGAAATGAGAACGGTGCCTTTAAAACCCGCTTTCAGTTAAAAGAGATTTCAGGACTTGGCGAGAAAACCTTTGAGCAATGCGCAGGCTTTTTGCGCATCAACAAAGCCGAAAACCCATTGGATAAAAGTGCAGTGCATCCTGAAAGTTATGAAGTAGTAGAGCGTATGGCAAAAGATTTGCATACTACCATAAATGATTTACTGACGAATAAAGAACTGCGCAAGCAAATAAAAATTACCAACTACGTAAGCGACACCATTGGTTTGCCCACACTAAGAGACATTGTAAACGAGCTGGAAAAACCGGGTCGCGACCCGCGTAAATCGTTCGAGATATTTTCTTTTGCAGAAGGTATTGAAAGACCTGAAGACCTGCATGAAGGTATGCAACTGCCCGGTATTGTTACCAACGTAACCAACTTTGGGGCTTTTGTAGATATAGGTGTTCATCAGGATGGCTTGGTGCATATCTCTCACCTGTCTGATACCTTTGTGGATGACCCCAACAAAATTGTAAAGGTGCATCAGCAGGTAATGGTAACTGTTTTGGAACTCGACTTAAAACGTAATCGCATTGCCTTATCTATGAAAGGAAACGGAAATATGACTACTGCAAAATCTTCTTCCATAAAAAAAGAGAAAGAACCTGCTTACGATGCTAATGATATGCAGTCTGCTTTATCTGCTTTAAAGCAAAAGTTTGGGAAATAGTCATTTATTTAACTATTACCTTCTCGGTATATTCTTTACTATCATTTTTTAAGCGAAGTAAATACATTCCTTTTGGCAATTGCGTTAAATCAAAACTATAACTAATCGTAGGCTGTATGTTTTCTTGAGTAAGCACTACCCTACCCTGTGCATCAATTAAAGTAGCTGTAAAATTATTTGAAGCAATGGGGTTAATAAACAGAAACAAATAATCACTAGTGGGGTTTGGATATATAAGTGCACTAATCTTCTCTGTATTTGTAGCAATTCCTGTAGCAGCCGGAGTGTAGGTAGTAACGGTTCCGGTTGGTGTATTATGCCCTCCGGTTGGTCCGGTATTTCCTGAAGGAACAGTACCATAATACGTGTTTCCCAAAACAAAAGGATATGTAGGATTTAAACTAGCATCTATAGTAACAAAATAAGCATAGGTTCCGCTCGGATAATCGGGCGTAATGCAAAAGCGGCCGTTATGCATATCTAAATCTCCAGCACCTGCAGTATAAATATAATCTTCACACATATTACCTAATGGATAGGTAGCATTAACAGGAGGTCCATTAACTCTGGTAGTAGAAGTAGTCAACACGTAACTGCTTTTCATTCGTTTAATCACACCTGTGCCATTTGTATCTGTATACGCATAAGCACCATAAATAGGGAAGCCATCAAAAGCAAAACCTATAATGGGTGAGTGATGCGTGCTATCTGTATCATCATATAAACATTTGGGGTTTACGTGATGGTGATATTCTCCATTTTGAGCCGGATGCCCTAAACAGGCGTCAAAGCTTATTCCTTCATAAATTAAAGCATTTCTATTCCATGTGCCCGTACCTCCACTAACAAAAGTACTGGTGCTGTTATCCCAGTAGAAACCATCTTTAGGATTATAAATAGAAACACCGTTGCTCCAAACACCTACATGCCCTAGTGGAGGAGTAACTAACGTACCTGCGTTTTGAACAGGGTTAAGAGGTATGGCATATACAAAGTTTTGATTGCTGGGGGTATTAGGATTAGAGTTCCACGGACCAATAGCATAACCCGGTATACAGCTTGCACTAACATAAACATCAGTAGTATTGTATTGCACCTGCTGCACATTAGATGGTAAACTGTTATATCCGGTTGCTCCGGTAGTGTTTATGATCCATGAGCTGATATTGGGACCAACCTGTGCCTGTGCCGAAAAAGCTATTACAGTTGCTGTAATAATGCCTGAGATTTGTTTTATCATGAGTTTTGTTTTTTAATTAGACGATGCTTATTGGTTAATCCTTCGGGTGGATGAAAAATATTTTTCATACTATTAATTTCTCGGAAGTGGAGATCCTTTTTTACCGGGTGGTGCAGCCATTCTTCTTAATACTTCCTGTATAATCTCATCAAATTTTTCCTTTTGTTTTTCGTCGCATAGTTTTCGTACCTGTTCAAAATGTTTAAAGGTTACTAATTCTATTTGCATTTGATCAGCTGAAATAGCCCTGGCTAATTCATTTACTTTGGCAGTATCCGGCTTTTCGTTTTTCAAATTCTCAAAAAACAAACGGTGCGTTTCTTTTCCGCTTTCTCTTATAGAATCTACTGCTTGACTGTGCGCTTGTTTTAGTTTAGTAAAGTCCGCCAGTTGTTGTGCAGAAAAATTTAATTGTTCTATCAAAAAGTCTGCTGCCTTTTCTCCATTAGGAGGTCGGCGCATCTCATCCGGCGGTGGCGGAAAGTGCTTAAACCATACAGTAGCCAAAATACCTATATTTAATACAACCAATAATATTACCAGCCATTTAAAAATATTTGTTTGATTATTGTTTTGCATGGCAATTAATAATTAGAGATTGATGTTAATCCCATTTCTTTAGATAAAGCGGCATAAGCCATTTCATTTTGCGGACTTGGTTTATCTTTTGTTATATAAGTATATGAAACAATATTAACCACTACCAGCAGCACAGCTACCACAACCCATCCTTTTGAAAAGCTATTCTCTAGTAATGATTGGTCTTTTCTTTGCTCAATTTTAGAAGCAATCTTCTCAAACAAAAAAGGATTGGCTTCCACAGGCTTCATTCCCTTGGTGCTTTGTATTACTTCATCTATCCAGTTTTCTTTTTCCATTTGTTTTGTATTTAGACGTTCAATTCCCTTAATTCCTTCGGTCAGGATATATCTTTTCCAATTCTTTTCGCAGATTAGCCTTTGCCCTTTGCAATAACGATTCAATTGCTTTTACAGAGCTTTGCATGATTTCTGCAATTTCCTTTTGAGGCAACTCTTCTATATGAGAAAGTATAAATGCTGTTTTCTGGCTTTCGGGTAACTGCTCTATGGCCTGAAACAGATAGCGCGCTTTTTCTTTCTTTTCCAATTCAATACCGGGATGATCGAAATGAGAAACCTCGTGCAACACCTCTCCCGATTCGGGATGAAACAAACTGGTTAAAAAACCAAAACGTTTTTGTCTTTTTTTAGCCCGCAGATGGTCTAGGCATTTATTAACTGTTATACGATATATCCAGGTAGAAATAGATGATTGCCCCTTGAACTTATCCTGCGATTGAAACACTTCTATAAAAACTTCTTGTGTAATATCTTCTGCTTCTTCCTGCTGTTGCAAAAAACTAATAGCTGTATTAAACACCAAGTCTTTATAGTTTTCTATAAGTTGCTCTAAGTTCAATTCAGTTACTCTTTCACAATTTTTTGGGTGTAAACCTTTTCGCCGGAGATTATTTTTAGGTAGTAGGTTCCGTTTGCAAATCCTGCAAGGGGAACAGAGAAGGTGCTTTCGGTAGGCGTTAAACTTAAAATATTTTGTCCTAAGACATTATATAACTCAACCGTTCTTGGGAAGTTAGTAAAATTATTAACCTGCACATTTACTATGCCTGCTGTGGGGTTTGGATATATAACTAAAGATTGCAGGCTTCTTAAATAGGCATTTTCTTCCATCACTCTGTTATGTGCGGATATGATTTCGAGATTAGGGTCAATAAAAATACTATCGGGTGTAAAATTCAGATTGGGATAAAAAACCTGTCCGGATGAAGTATGATTAAAAACAATGATCGTATCCTTTCCTTGTCCTTTAAACTCTATTGGTACAGGCATTTCAAAAAAAGAAACTGAGTTATCGGAAGTGGTTTGATTAATGGTTATTTTAAGCTGGTTGTTTGCTTCCTTATCATACAGCACCAAATAAGAGGGATATCCCTGCCCATAGAACCATTGATTGATAAAATTTGTGAGTGATTGCCCTGAAACACTTTCCAGATGTTGTTGCAACCCAATTGTTTTAGAAAAAGAATAGGCAAGCGAAGGGTCGCTTAAATAATTGCGCAAGCCCTGAAAGAAAAGACTATCTCCTAATTTCCAACGCAGCATACGCAATAAATAAGAACCTTTATTATAGGTTAATCTTCCATCAAAAATACGGGATACGCTTGTGGTATCATCTACCCAAACAGAACCATTAGGTATGGATGTTATGTCTGCCAGAGTAGTTATTTTCCAACCTGTAAAAAAAGATTCACCAAATAAAGTTGTCTGGCTGATTGCTGAAAGATATACCGCAAAGCCCTCATTAAGCCATATATCATGCCAGGAACCGCAGGTAACTCTGTCGCCAAACCATTGGTGCGCCAATTCGTGTACTAATAAATAAATGGGGAATCCACCTACAAAGCTCATGGTTTGATGCTCCATACCCCCACCCCATCCAAATTCGGCATGCCCGTATTTTTCATCACTAAACGCATACGGTATAAACAAACTATCGTAATAATGAATTATTTGAAGCAACTGCCCATCGGTACTTCTTGCACTTGCAGAGTCTTCGGGATAGGTATAATATAATACGGGTAGATTGCCTTGCTGCACTTTAGCCGTATCTAAAAAAGCAACATAATTAGTTACTGCTTGTGCAACCAAATAAGCAGCTATAGGATGCCTGTGTTTCCAATGATAGGTAAAGTTTGTATCTGTAGGAATAATCTCTTTCAGCAAACCATTGCTTGCCGCTTTATTACCCGGAGGAATAGTTATATACGTATCAATAGAATCTGCTTTATCGGTTAGGGTATTCTTACAAGGCCACCAGTCTGATGCGCCATAAGGTTCGGATAAAGTCCAGATAATAGGTACATTGTTTGGTCCGTGTGTGCTTTGTACAAAAGAGCCAAAGCCCGTTGACGGGGGCATACCATGATAATAAACGGTAACCGAATCTAAAGCATTGAGGGTGGAAGAAAAGTTTATTTGCAGCACATCGCCGTTTAGCTGTACAAAATTTGCTTTTGTGTTATGATAGTAAACACTATCCACACTAAGAGAAACGGATACATCCATCTGCATAGAATCTAAGAGAGACAGCGGCATAAAGTACATGGTTACATTGCCCGAAATGGCATTAACAGCAGGGTTGATATTCCAGCAACAACGGTAGTACCTAACATCGTAATTACCGCTTTGCGAGCAGGTAGCATTATGATTAGATGCCAAGCGACCAGCCTTCTCGTTTTCAAAAACAAAATGATTGTTTTGCGCCTGCAAAGAAACAAGAAGAAAGAAGTAAGAGATAAATAATATCTTTTTCACAGATTAAAGATATGTAATTTTTAGATAGCTAGTTAAAGAAAACAGAGTTTTAACTTTCTTCTTTACAAAACATTTGCTCTTGCCATTTCGAGCGAAGCGAGAAATCTATGTGCAGATTTCTCAGTCGTTTCTCTTTCGAAATGACTAGTAGAACCCTTAACGTTGCACTATAAGCTTTTTGGTTAAGATGCCCTCGTTTGTTTTCAGGTTGATGAAATAAACGCCTTCACTAAGGTCTATTATATTAAAGGTTACATGTTGTGTACTGAATGACATCTGCTTAACTGTATTGCCTAACATATCAACCATTGTAATTTCCGTTGTTCCATTTACCATTAAGCATTCAACATTTAAAATATCCGTAGCCGGGTTGGGATAGATATTTACTTTATCAGTTTTTTGAACAACCTGTTTTATTGAACTAATTTCAGAACAAGTAGAATCTCCGTACATAAAAACATCATTTTGCCAAAAGCAAATAAAACTTTCTTTTGACCATTCTTCATCATTAAAATAAAAAAGGTCAGCACCACCTAATGAAGCATTACCTATACCTTCAACTGTAGATAATCCGGAGTAATTAAACCTTTTTCGATAATTACCATTTACCAATACAGAGTCAATACTTGTAACAACCCCAGCTTGAACTATTGAGGTATCTCCAACAGCCAAGCTAAAGTCATATAAAAGGGTTTCACTACTTGCAGACATTTGATAATAAAAAACCTTCTTATGTAATGTATCATTTCTTATTGCACCAAAATAGGCAGAGCTATATACAGGAGGAAGACATGAAGTATAGTAAACAGTAGAACCATATGCTATAGCAGTAGAATCAAAATTACCATAAGACCACATGCCTTGTTTATATATTTTATGGTAAGTAATGCCTGATATAATGGTATCGCCCTTCATTCGGTATTGATAGTTACTTGTGCAACCTTGAACTGTACAATTACCGGGGCAAAACCAATATACTTGAGAATTACTCCAAACAGCATTGCTATCAGGAAAGGGGTGGTATTTATTTGTTTGTGCTTTTAAAGAGCTAATAAACAAAAAGCAAAGCAGTATGTGTTTTAGGTATTTCATTTAAGCAAATATACAACAAATTACATTGCTTTAACCCTACTTAAAACAATATTATGCCAGTTTAGAGGTTTAGCACGCTAAGGCTAAAGGCTGACAAGCTAAGGCTAGAACATAGAAAGTTAAGGCTACACAATGAGAAGCGAAGGCTAGAAGATGGAATGTTAAGGCTAGAGCGTAGAAAGCGAAGGCTACAACTTAGAAAGTTGAGGCTACGAAATGAGAAGCGAAGGCTATAACCTAACAAGCGAAGGCTTGAACTTGTAAAGTTCAGGCTACACTTTGAGAAGCTGAGGCTACGGGCTGAGAAACTAAGGAAGTTATCTCTTACCTAAGTTTTCCGAATCATTATTTGAATTAGCTTTGCAAAAAATTAAGACCATGAGTGCTAACAATTATAAATTTGGTACCAAAGCCATACACGCCGGTGCTGAGCCAGACCCTACCACAGGAGCTATAATGACACCTATTTACCAAACCTCAACCTATGTGCAGGAAAGTCCGGGTAAGAACAAAGGCTATGGGTATGCGCGCGGTAAAAACCCAACACGCGAGGCACTTCAAAAAAACATTGCAGCTTTAGAAAACGGTAAACATTGCATTTGCTTTAGCAGTGGTATGGGTGCAACAGATGCGGTTATTAAATTACTTCGCCCGGGCGATGAGGTTATTACCGGCGACGATTTGTATGGGGGCAGTTACCGTATGTTTACCAAGATTTTTGAACCTTATGGCATTAAGTTTCATTTTATAGATTTAACTGATGCTAACAACATTACCAAACACATCAACAAACATACCAGGCTAATCTGGACGGAGACACCCACCAATCCTACTATGAAGATAGTCGATATTGAAGCTTGCGCTACTATTGCTAAAAAGCATAATATTTTGTTGGCGGTTGATAATACGTTTGCATCACCCTACCTGCAAAACCCCTTGGCGCTGGGTGCCGATATTGTAATGCACTCGGTTACCAAATACCTTGGCGGACACAGCGATGTAGTGA
>CAJCJB010000250.1 GCA_903970545.1 Candidatus Saccharimonadota bacterium
AAATAAAAGAAAGAATTTGCAATTGGTTGAATTCAACGAACAGTTTGATGCACAGAAAAAGCATTTTGAAGAGCGTATTGCTGAGTTGAAAGTTAGGCAGGAAGATGAAATAAATACTCTAGAAGACGAAAGAACTAAAACCGTAAAAGCCCTTGAGGATAAGGAGAAATCTTTAAACAATGAGAAAGAAGGAAACTATAAAGACAAAGGGGTTGACAGCAAGCATATAAAGGAAATAGACAAGAAAATAAAAGGCTTACAAGAAGACATCAAACAAATTGACCGCTATGCGCAATTAGTGAACGATTATTTAAAAGATAAACGCGAGTTGTTTGATAAACTTCCTGATTTTGTACAAAAGAAAGAAGAACTTGTAAAACAAATGAATTCGCTTACGGCGGATTTAGATGAAGCCAATCGTAAGTACAATTTAAAACGCATGGATATTAATAAAGAAAAACGTGCCTTTGAAGAAGAATTGATTGAGTTTAATAATGGTATTTCTTATTTCTCTAAAAACTTTAGAGAAACACCTGTATATAATAAATACGCCGAAATTATTGAACGTGCCGAACCCAAGAAAACAAATTATAGCGTAATGGATTTATGTACACAGCTACTTAAAAACGATTCGCATTTTAACGAAGAGTATGGGGCATTTCAGCGTTATGTAAATGAGTTTAGCGGCAAATTCCGTTTAGAGAACCACTTTGGTTTTATGATTCGTAATGATGCCACACAAGCTGAATACGAGCGCTTTGCCGGCTACCTTACTAATTTCGTTCACGAAAATAAAATTGAATTATCGGTTGCGGAAACGGCCACACAGATTTCTTTGGTTACCGATTCTATAGCAACTAAAGTAAAAGAGTTGAGCAACCAACAGCATAAAATTCAACATATCATTTCCTTAATTGCTGAAGATTTTAAGAAAGCTGAATTTGAAGAAAGCAAGCTGATTGAGTTTATTAAAATTAAGTTAGAAGAGAGTGATAACAAAGTTTATAAGCTCCTTAAAAAAATTGAGGAGTTTAAAGATGAGCATGGGCATTTTTACGGAGAAGGGTTGTTTAATACCGACTTTGCTACCGGTAAGAACCGCGACATCAACCAGCGTGCCGTTAAATTATTAGAGAGTTTGCGTAGCGCTATTAAAGAACAGGAACAGGAAGAAATCCGCTTGCAGGATTTGTTTGAATTAAAGTTCAATATTAAAGAGGGTGTAAACGAAACCGGCTGGACGCATAAAATAGACAGCATCGGTTCTACAGGAACAGACATTCTTGTAAAAGCCATTATCTATATTACCCTATTGCATGTCTTTATAAAAGAGTCTTCTCACCGCAGTAGTAAAGATTTTAAAGTGCATTGTATTATAGATGAGGTAGGGCAAATTTCTGCCCACTACTTAAAAGAACTATTGAAATTTGCAAAAAACAGAAATATTATGATGATTAACGGTTTGCCAAACAAGAGTGGTTTGGAAAGTCATTACCGTTATACCTATCAGTTCCGCAGAGAAGAAGATAACTCGGTGCGTATCTTCCCAAGTATTGTTACAGAAGTTGAGGCGTAGTTGTTTCAAAACCTATTTAGAGTAATATTCTAAAATAGCATTATAAAAACTCTGTGCGGCGAGTGCCACGCGTTTATTTGTTTTAATTCCATAAACCGTTTCTGTGTTTTGAGTAAGAGCATAGTATTCATTCTCGCAATCCTGATACAAACATTCTCCATAAACAAGCGGTGATTTAACCATACGGCACAAAGCCAAGTTGCGGCTATAAACTCCCTTGGTGGGAGATCCTAGGCAATGCTCACTTAAATAAGAAGCATCTGTTTTGTTGGCAATAGGTATGTTTAATTGTTTAGAAAGTTGGTTAACAACTAAGCCGGAAATCTTTTCGCTCTCATCTATATCACTGCAAAGCAGCAAGCGTAATAAATTAATTTTTCCTTCTATGGTTTTAAGATTATCAGCCGTTAAGCAAGCCGGTATAAAAGCCATACAAAAGTTTTTATCGCTTGGCTTTTTCCAAGCAACGTTTTTTTCGTCCACATTATAATGTATAATGACTGTGAGGTCGGGCGCAAAAGCATTGATAACAGCCGCACGATGTTGCAATTCATAATCTTTAAAAAAACTACTGAACAAAACCGTTGGGTTGGCACCTATCAATTGCTTGTGCTTTTGTGCGGTAATCTTTTTTATAGAGAGTAAACTATCTAAGGTTTTCTTTTTATAAGTCTTCAACCATTCTTCGTATGTATATCCAAACGATGTGCTGTTTTCTTTGCGACTAAGCGAAACAGTAGCGCCTTTTTCTTCCAACATCTTTTTTAAAATGCTGGCTGTTTCAAAAGTTAGTTTGCCTTCTGCAATATCAACGCTGTCTTGTTTTAAGGCCGCATGGTTTTGCTTGGTAAAATGCAAATACTTTTGTTCGATACGCGCCATATCCATATTACCCGAAATATGCCCAGGATCAATTACTATCTTTAATTCGTGTATACTTTTTTTAGAACCATTATTAGTAGGAGTTTTATACTTGTTTAGTAAAGCCTTATTCTCATAAATCTTCTCCAAAGAATCTTCGGTTAGTTTTTTTAACAAGAAGGCGAATTTCTCCCAGTCGTTTTTTAAGAGTGTAAACTCTGTCTGTTTGTGCGCATTATAAAAAACAATTTTATCGAGGGCAATATCTACTAAAGAATTTAAACTGCCATGATAATTAAGGTAGGTGTCAAAGCGGTTTTTTATTTGGGTGTAGTCTTGCGAAAAAACCGGTATGATTATTACCCAAAAACATAGATATAATGCCTTTTTTACCGTCATTTTTTACTTGTTTGCCTAAATAAAGGGGCAATTTAACAAACTGTTTTTTACTAAGGACTATTTTTCTTTATTTTAGCTCGGTTTAATAAAGCAGTATGAAAAATAAAATTATAGCCATATCATTTTTATGTGCTTTGCTATGCTCTTTTTCTGTTAAAGCACAGCAAGGAAAAGATGGTGTAGCAAATATTACAGCTACAGGTACTGTAGTAAATATATATACGCCTCTTACTGTTAGTGTTTCGGCAGGAGCTACAAAAATAGTGGTTGCATCAACAGCCAGTTTTTCGCCGGGAGATTTAATCTACATTATACAAATGCAAGGGGCTACCATTCGTGATAGTGTTAATTATTATGGAAATCCAAATGACGCGCTTCCGCGCGATACTGGTGTCGGCAAAATTAATTCTTACAATGGCGCCGGAAATAATGAGTTTGCTGAAATTACTGCTGTTTCTTCTTCGGGAGATACGATAACATTAGACTGTGGTTTAAAGAATACTTATAGCGATAGTTTGGGTGGTTATCCCAACACACAAGTAATTAGAGTGCCACGTTATGTTTCATTAACCTTATCGGGAACAGCACAAATAACTTGCCCTGCTTGGAACGGAACTACAGGAGGAGTTGTTGTAATTGAGGTGCAAGGCAATACAACTATTGGTGCAGGAACGTCTATAAATGTTGCAGGAAAAGGATTTAGAGGTGGTGCTATCTTTAACGACACAAATTATGGAGGAACTAATGTTGGATTCGATTACACTACTCATAATGGTGCCCGTAAAGGAGAAAGCATTGTTGGCGACTCGGTTATTTATGAAAGAAAGACACATTGGCATTCTTATGATTCTTATTGGGTATCAACACCTTTTGCCACCTGCAAAGGAAATGTTGCTAATGGCGGCGGCGGCGGAAATGTAATGAACTGTGGTGGTGGTGGTGGATCGAACGGAGGGGTAATAAGTAATTGGAATGGTATGGGAAATGCTAACCTTACTTATTCTGTCTCTTGGGCACTAGAAGTACCCAATAACGGCACATTTGAACCCACATCATCTTCGGGTGGGGGTAGGGGGGGATATTCTTATTCATCTCCGCCTGGGTCATCTAATCCAGATCCCACAGTATATGGTCCGGGTAATACTACAATTTGGGGTAGTGATAGCAGACATAACGATGGTGGTTGGGGAGGAATACCTTTGGATTACAGCACGGGCAAAATATTTTTAGGTGGTGGTGGTGGTGCCGGCGAAGAAAATAATAATAGCGGAACTTCCGGTGGAAACGGGGGTGGTATTGTTTATTTATTGAGTTATGGAACGGTTACCGGTGGTGGTCAAATTTTAGCTGATGGGGCAGCAGCACTTTCTACAAATACGGGTGCCGGTGGTACACATGGTGATGATGGTGCGGGTGGTGGGGGTGGTGGCGGTGCCGTATTTATAAATTCAACAGGCAACATAACTTTAACAAATACGCTGTCAATTTCAGCTCAAGGAGGTGTGGGTGGCAGTATGATAGCCCGTGCAGGAATAACTACGGGGGATAATTTTGGACCAGGGGGCGGCGGCGGCGGCGGTTATGTAGCAACTACCAATACTGTTATAGGTATTAATGTTAATGGAGGAGCAAATGGTATTGTAGTGCAAAACGCTTTTAACGCAACTAAAATTGCAACCCTTTTTCCACCTAACGGCGCAACATCAGGCGGTGCTGGAACTATAACAGCAACACTTATTCCCGATTTTTATTTAACTGCAACTAATTATACAACCTGCGCATCAAGTGCAGTTTCTTTATCCGTTACAGTTAATGGAACAGTTCCTTCGGGACTCTCTATTGATTGGTACACGGTGGGTGTTGGCGGGACATCCGTTTTTAGTGGCAATCCTTATGCTATAACAACCCCTTCAACTGTGGGAACTTACACCTATTACGCAGGAACTTGTCCGGGAACTTATCGAATTCCTATTATTGTTACCGTCACATCTACAGGAGGTACTGTACTTTCTGTTAGTGCTACCAATACAAATACTTGTGCTGGTTCAAGCGATACACTTAGTGTAAGCGGTGCAAACACATATACATGGAGTGCTAATGCAGGAAGTGCTATAACTAGTTCTGTTGTGGTGATGCCGGGTGTTACTACTATTTATACAGTAACCGGCACTTCTACCGGTGCATGTGCAGGTACAAATACCGCCAGTATAAGTATTATTGTAAATAATACTCCAACCATAACCATTACACCAACAAGTAGTACTTTATGTTCAGGCTCAAGCGCAACCTTTACCGCAAGCGGTGCAATGGGATATATTTGGAGTGCAAATGCAGGAAGCGCAACCACCAATACAGTATCTGTTTCTCCAACAAGCAATACCACCTATACAGTAATGGGGAATAACGGCACTTGTACAAACACACAAACAGTTTCTGTAACAACCGATGGAGGTCCGACAAAAGCAGACTCTGTATTAAATTCAGCATCCTGTGGGTTGTCGAATGGAGATTATATAATCAATTCTGTAACGGGTGGTGTTTCTCCGTATCAAATTAATTTTAATGGTACCAGCTTTACAACTATCCCATCTTTTCCGGATACGGTAAAAAACCTGCCAGGAAATACCTATTCTGTTATTATTAAAGATGGATTGGGTTGTATATATACAACAACTGCCACTATTGGAAATGCCTCTGTTATTTCTAAAATTGATTCGGTTGTTACGAATGCAAATTGTGTTCCAGCAAACAGCGGAACTATTACTATTAATTCAGTTATAGGAGGAACAGCACCTTATCAAGCAAGCATAAATGGGGGGGCTTTTAATCTAATAACCTCTTTTCCTTATTCTTTTAGTAACCTAACAGCAGGAACTTATACGGTGTTGGTAAAGGATAATACAAATTGCCCTCATCTTTCAATTATTAACGTGGGTACTATTGGAGTTACTTCGGCATCGATTACTCCGCAGCCAGATACTTGTAATAAACATGTAGGAACAATTACTCTATCTAATGTAGTTGGTGGAACAATGCCTTATAGCTATGCCTTAAATGGTGGAACTTACCAAACAGTGAATACATTTACCGCTTTAGCCTCAGGGACAGATACTATTAAAATAAAAGATAATACTACTGGTTGTGTTTATACTGGTACGGTTGCTGTTTTGGAAACAGGAAGTGCAATTACACCAACTATTACACCAAGTGGACCTACAATTTTTTGTCAAGGAAGCAGTGTAACATTAACATCAAGTAGCGCATCATCTTATACATGGAGCACTGGTGCGACTACGCAAACTATTACTGTTAATTCAACAGGAACATATTCGGTTATTATTACATCATCAACAGGTTGTACGGCAACTGCTGATACCATAGTAATGGTTATATCCACACCAACCATATTGGTAAATAACCCTAACGCTATTTGTTCAGGAGCATCTACAACGCTAACAGCAAGCGGTGCGATTAATTATACATGGAGTCCAGCAACAGGTTTAAGTTCTACATCAACAAGTGTTGTAATTGCAAACCCAATAGTTACTACAATATATACGGTATCAGGAAACTGTTCGTCAACCAACACGGTTGTAGTATTAGTAAACCCTTTGCCTACCCTAAGTTTAACACCAACAGCAACGGTTGTTTGTGCAGGAAATTCAGCCACACTTACTGCAACAGGAACAGCCACAAATTATGCTTGGGCTCCGGCTATCGGATTAAGCGCAACAAGTGGAAGTATGGTAACCGCCAACCCTTCTTCTCAAACACAATATACAGTTGTAGGAACACTTAATACTTGCACAGCAACTGCTACAAGTATAGTTGCCACATCTACGCTGCAAACAAGTTTTATACCAAATCCTGATGCGGGGAATGCCCCTTTAAATGTTCAGTTTACAAACACATCAAACGGAGGAACAAACTATGCGTGGAACTATGGAAATAATTTGGGTCAGAATACAATTAACCTGACAGATACTTCTGGTACAGTTTATAATAACGCGGGAACATATACCGTTACCCTTACTGCAAGCAATGCTTTGGGCTGTGCTGTGAGTTATACAACTACAATAACTGTTCTGCAATCCTATTCTATTACAATTCCCAATGTGTTCTCGCCTAACGGAGACGGTATTAATGATGATTTTGAAGTAAAGGCAACAGGTATTACGAGCTTGACTTGTGACATATATGACCGTTGGGGATTAAAGTTATATACCTTTAATGGTGCAAGCGGTTATTGGGATGGTTCTGCAAAAGGTGGCAAAGAAGTTGACGGCACTTACTTTTATGTGATTTTAACAACCGACATAAAAGGAGACAATCACAAGTACAACGGATTTATTCAGTTGATAAGATAAAACCAACTGTTTCTTATAAAGCATTAATTTATTTAGTTAGTAATTGTTTCACTATTTCAGAAACAATTTTACCGTCTGCTTTTCCTGCAAGTGCTTTAGTGGAAGCACCCATTACTTTACCCATATCGGCAGGAGATGTTGCGCCAACCCGAGCGATTATTTTTTCTACTTCTGTTTTTATTTCTTCGGAAGAAAGTTGTTTAGGTAAGTATGCTTCTATCACTTCGGCTTGTGCAATTTCTACTTCTGCTAAATCGGTACGGTTTTGTTTGGTATAAATATCTGCTGTTTCACGGCGTTTTTTTACTTCCTTTTGAAAAGCCTTGGTGGCACTTTCTTCAGTCAATCCCTCGGGGGATGTTTTCAATAATAACACTACAGATTTCATAGCACGCAAAGCATCTAATTTTTTAGCATCTCTGGCTAACATGGCTGTTTTAATATCAGCATTTAATTTTTCTTCTATCATAATTCTGTTTTTTAATGCACATCAAAATTACACTATTTTTTTACGATAGATATTACAGACTTGTTTAAGTCTTATTTACGTTAAAGGTTGCTGCAAAATATAGCAGCCCAAATATAAGCTTACTTCTTGGCTGCTGCTTTCTTTGCAGATTTTTTTACAGCAGCTTTCTTTCCTGTTGGTTTTTTAGCAGCAGCTTGTTTTACGGTAGCAGTTTTCTTTGTAGCACCCTTCTTAGCTCCTTTTTTATCAAAGGCATTAGGTACTTGCTCTATAATCATTTTCTTAACCTCATCTAAAGAGATAGTAGCTAATTCTTCGGGAGTGTATTTATCTCCTTTCGCTTTTCTATCCAGCTTTAGCATTTGTTTACCAAAGCGGATGAAAGGTCCCCAGCGTCCATTCTCAATGACAATCTTTTCATCATCCCACTTTTGTATAAAGCGGTTGGCTTCTTTTTCAAGCTTCTTTGCCAACAACTCCTCAATATCGTTTTGCGTTAATGCATCAAAATTATAAGCTCTCGGAACATTCACATATAAACCACCCATTTTTATAAACGGACCAAAACGCCCTTTTCCTTTTGTTACGGGTTCACCTTTATAATGTGCTATGGGCGCATTGGCAATTTCTTTTTCGGCTATAAGTGCTATAGCTCTGTCCATATCTACTTTAAAAGGGTCTTCGCCGCGAGGAATAGAAATAAACTCTTCTCCGAATTTTACATACGGACCAAAACGACCAAGGTTAACCGATATGTCTTTATCTTTATAAGTACCTAAATGTGCGGGTAGTTTAAATAAATCCAAAGCTTCTTCCAGCGTAATGGTTTCCATGCGCTGTTCTTTACGTAGACTTGCAAAGCGTGGTTTCTCTCCACCTTCAACAGTCTCTCCTATTTGAGCTAAAGGTCCAAAACGACCAATACGTACAAATATGTTTTTACCACTTGCGGGGTCAACACCTAATACACGTTCTCCACTGGCACGGTCTGATTTATCAATAGTTCTTTCTACCGTTTTATGAAAAGGACTATAGAATGTTTTCAGCATTTTAGTCCAGTCGAGTTTACCATCAGCAATCTCGTCAAACTCTTCTTCAACTTTTGCTGTGAAATGGAAATCCAATATATCTGGGAAGTACTGAATTAAAAAATCATTTACCACCATACCTATATCGGTAGGGAATAATTTGTTTTTTTCAGCACCTGTGTTTTCTGTTTTAGTTTCTTTAATAATATTATTCTTCGCTAAAGTAAGGTTCACATAATTGCGTGGGTTACCTTCTCTATCTGTTTTTTCTACATACGTTCTTTTTTGAATAGTAGATATAGTAGGCGCATACGTAGAAGGACGACCAATGCCAAGCTCTTCTAATTTCTTTACCAGACTCGCCTCTGTGTATCTTGCAGGGTGGTGTGTGAAACGTTGCGTAGCGCTAATCTCTATATTCTGCAAAACTTCACCAAGATGGATAGGAGGCAGTATAGATGAGTTTTCTGCTGTGGTTTCGGTCTCATCATCATCGGTGCTTTCCATATATACCTTTAGGAAACCATCAAACTTTAAAACCTCACCTTGTGCAACAAATATTTCCGATGTGGTAGATATTCCAATCTTAGCTGTTGTCTTTTCCAACTCAGCATCACTCATCTGAGAAGCAATGGTACGTTTCCAGATTAAATCATACAGGCGTTGTTCATTACGTTCACCCTCCACAAACTGCCTGTCTATATAGGTAGGACGAATGGCTTCGTGAGCCTCTTGTGCCCCTTTACTTTTGGTTTTATAAGTACGTGGTTGAAAATACTTCGCTCCGTAATCAGCATTAATGGCTTTGTTAGCCTGGTTCATGGCTGTCTCCGACAGGTTAACGCTATCGGTACGCATATAGGTTATTTTACCAGCTTCGTATAACTTTTGCGCCACCACCATGGTTTGCGACACCGAGAAACCTAGTTTACGTGCAGCTTCCTGTTGCAAAGTAGAAGTTGTAAACGGTGCAGATGGCGAACGCTTGGCAGGTTTTGTTTCTAAATTCTGTATGGTAAAAGAAGCTGCTTTGCACTTTTCTAAAAACGCCTGTGCTTCTTCTTCGGTATTAAAACGTTTATCTAATTCGGCTTTTAAGTTGGCTTTGCCTGTGCTAAACAGCGCAACTACTTTAAATGCAGAGGTAGATTTAAAATTCTGAATCTCTCTTTCTCTGTCAACAATTAAACGTACGGCAACCGATTGCACCCGTCCGGCAGATAAACTCGGGCGAACCTTTCTCCATAAGATAGGTGATAATTCAAAACCCACCAACCTGTCTAATACACGGCGGGCCTGTTGCGCATTTACTAAATTAATATCTATCTGGCGTGGGTTCTCAATTGCTTTTTGGATGGCACCCTTAGTAATCTCATGAAAAACAATGCGCTTGGTTTTCTTCGGGTCTAAGTTCAGTGTTTCGGCTAAGTGCCACGAAATGGCTTCTCCCTCACGGTCTTCATCGGATGCTAACCAAACCATATCGGCACCCTTGCTTAGTTTTTTTAAATCGGCAATTACTTTTTCTTTCCCTTCAGATACCTCGTAAGTAGGCGCAAAGTTGTTTTCAATGTCAACCCCGTAGCCCTTCTTCACCAAATCGCGGATATGACCAAAGCTGGATTTTACGGTAAAATCTTTACCCAAAAACCCTTCAATGGTTTTAGCTTTTGCAGGCGACTCAACTATTACAAGATTCTTACTCATGCCTATATTTAGATTTTCAACCTGCAAAAGAAACAATTTTTATTTAAACAACAACTTTGTTGAGACCAACCGTTGTTTTAGGCAGACTAATTCAGACTTGGCTCTTGTGCAATGTTGGCAAATACTTTGTAGTTGGCACCCATGCGCGAAACCTGCTCGGGCCAAATATCGTCGGGGTGTTTGTTTATCAGTTCGGCAGTGGTAGAATTGAGCAAGCCCCAGGTTTTTTCTTTCATCTCTTTTTGCAACTGTCCCGCACCCCATCCCGAGTAACCTATAAAGAAACGTATCTGCTCGGGCAGGATGATTTTGTTTTTCAATCCGGTAATTATTTGTGTAAAGTTTCCGCTCCAATAATAATTCTGTTGTATGTGTACGCTCTCGGTAATTTGTTTACCCACCGTATGCACATAAAACAATTGGTTTTGTGCCACAGGTCCGCCATAATAAATGGGCATATTTAGATTATGCACAGATGATACCACATCTTTTAAAGTAAGGTGCATGGGCTTGTTCATTACAAAACCCAAAGACCCCATTTTGTTATGCTCGGCAAGCAGTATAACGGTTCGCTTAAAATCTCCGTCGTTTAAAAGCGGTAAGGCAACTAATATTTGTCCTTGTAAAATACGCATCTCTATATTTATATCCTCTGTATCTTTGTGCTACAAATTTACAACATGAATAATTCCCTCCATGAATTTACGAAAAATTTACGACGTGATTTCACAAAAACTTCTTTTGATGAAAAAGACGCCAACAACAATCCGTTTAAACAATTTGAAACTTGGTTTGAAGAAGCCATAAAAAGTAAAGCCAACGAACCCAATGGAATGGTGCTTTCTACAGTTAATAAAAAAGGAAGACCATCGTCGAGAATTGTTTTGCTGCGCGGAATGGATAACCATGGTTTTAACTTTTTTACCAATTATGATAGTCGTAAAGGAAAAGAACTGAAGGAAAACCCTTACGGATGCTTATTGTTTTTTTGGCCCGAGCTGGAAAGACAAATACGCATTGAAGGAAAAATAGAAATAGCCCCTACTAAAATTTCTGATGAGTATTTTGCTATGCGTCCACGTAACTCGCGTATTGGGGCTTGTGCATCGCCACAAAGCAAAGTACTTAAAAACCGACAAGAGCTTGAAAAAATGGTTGATGCCATTAATGCAAAATATACAACTGATGTGCCTCGCCCGAAGAACTGGGGTGGTTACATTCTAAAGGCAAACTATTACGAGTTTTGGCAAGGTCGCCAAAGCCGCCTCCACGACCGCATTTGCTACACCTTGAAAAGCAAACAGTGGGTTAAACAGCGCTTAGCGCCTTAGTTTTTAAGAAACCATAATAATGTCATTAGTTCTCTATAAAATAAGAGATGCCGCAATTGCCCTAGCTTCAGTATTGTAAGCAAAATAGTCTTCTAAAGAGGGGTTCTTTTTATTGTTTATCTTACTCATAGATGTTTCTACCACCTCACTCATTTTAAGGAAGGAAATCTTTTCTTTTAAAAAGGCATCTACGGCAATTTCGTTGGCAGCATTTAGTACGCAGGGCATAATACCTCCTTTATCAAGCGCGTGGTAAGCAAGGGCCAGGTTGGCAAAAGTGTCGGTATCAGGTTTCTCGAAGGTAAACGAAGGGTATTTGGTAAAATCAAAACGCTCGAACGGCGTGGCAATTCTATCGGGGTAACTAAACGCGTAGTGTATGGGCAGTTTCATATCGGGTAAACCAAGCTGGGCTTTAATGCTACCATCGGTAAACTGCACCATGCTGTGTATTATGCTTTGCGGGTGTATAACTACTTCTATCTGCTCGGGCTTTATATTAAACAACCACTTGGCTTCTATCACTTCAAGTCCTTTGTTCATAAGGGTTGCAGAATCAATGGTGATTTTTGCGCCCATAGTCCAATTGGGGTGTTTAAGCGCCTGGTGTTTGGTTATATTTAGTAAATCGTTTCTTGTTTTTCCTCTAAACGGACCACCGCTGGCGGTTAAATAAATCTTCTCAATAGGATTATCAAACTCACCCACCAAACACTGAAAGATGGCAGAGTGCTCGCTATCTACCGGATAGAGGTTTACACCATGTTCTTGTGCCAGCTTGGTAATTAACTCGCCTGCCACTACCAGCGTTTCTTTATTGGCAAGGGGAATGGGCTTTTTGTTTTTAATGGCGTGTATGGTAGAGGGCAAGCCGGCAAAACCAACCATGCAGGTAAGCACCATATCAATGGTTTCCATCTCCACAATTTGCTCTACCGATTTAGCGCCTGCAAACACTTTTATATCATGCGCAGAAAGTGCTTGTTTTACGGTTTGGTACTTAGTGTCATCAGCAATAACAACCGCGTTGGGCTTAAACTCAATGGCTTGTTCAATTAACAAATCGGCATTACTATTGGCAACCAGCACCTCGCAACAAAAGAACCCGGGGTTGGCTTTAATAACCTGTAAGGCTTGCGTACCAATGCTACCCGTACTGCCCAGGATGGCTATATTCTTCTTTTTTATCATTTGCAAGGGTGTAAAACTACTAATTAAAGTTGCTCCTACCGCTGTAAAGTACACTCCAAAAGTGATAATGTACACCTTTCACACGAGGAAATACACTTTCTTCTTGTGGAAATACACTTTCCTCTTGTGGAAAGACACATTCCTCTTGTGGAAATACACTTTCTTCTCGTGGAAAGACACATTCCTCTCGTGGAAATACACTTTCTTCTTGTGGAAACACACATTCCTCTCGTGGAAATACACTTTTCTCTTGTGGAAATACACTTTCTTCTCGTGGAAAGACACATTCCTCTCGTGGAAATACACTTTCTTCTTGTGGAAAGACACTTTCCTCTCGTTAATGTACACAATCATCACTTTTAAAGTAAAGATTACGGGCTACATTTTTGTTTTTGGGGTATATTTGGAGGTAATTACATGAATAAAGGTTGGCAATAATTTTATGACAAACAAAAGGACTTTATCAATTGTATTAATACTGACTATTTTGTTAGCCGTAATATTACCCATTCTATTACGCGACAAAAACGAAACTCCCAATCAAACTTTAAATATAATTGTGACAATAATTAGTACTTGTGCTAGTTTGTTGACTTTAATAATAGCAATCTTACTGTTTAATAAATTTGGAATTGAGACACCACTTTTAGAAAAGAACACTTCCATTGTTTTTGAATTTATCGAGGAATTAAAAAAAATAAGGCTCTTTGTAAATGGGAAAAATTATGGGCTTATGTTACAATTACATAATTCCTCTCATACATCTTTTGAAGAATATTATGGAGAGCGCCTAATTTTCTCAATCGAATATTTAGAGGGGCTTAAAAAAATATTTAAAATTTCAGAAAGCCCTTTTATGCCAAAAACAATTCATCTTAAAGTTGACCAGCTAAAATTTTACATTCTCACAATGGACATAAAAGACGAGGACTTGGATAAATATGCTACTGTTAGAGTTCAGGGACAATCATTAATTGACGTTAAGTTTGGACGCTTCAATCGCAAGGATATGACTTTGCTTGAGTTTTTAAATATTATAGATGACATTAAAACTGAGATTGTAAATTGGATAAATAAACATTCAAATTACCCAGTCGACCTAAATCTATAAAAACTACACCCTCGGCACCCTGGGGTTTCTCCGGCTTTTAAATCCTGAGAGAGTTTGCGCGATAGCACAAACAAAAATTTATACCTTTGTATTATGACAAACACTTCTTTAAAAATAGAGATTAATTCATTGCCTAAGTCAATTCGTGATGAAGTGGCTGACTTTGTTGAATTCTTAAAAAAGAAAAGTAAAACAAAATCTAAACTTAAAATGCGTGAATTTGGTTATGCAAAAGGCAAAATAAAATTAGCCCCCGACTTTGACGCGCCTTTAAACGAATTTAAAGGTTATATGTAATGGCATTCCTACTTGACACGCATGCTTTTTTATGGTTTGTTTCGGGCGACTCTCAATTACCTGTTTCCGTAAAGGACAAGATTAAAGATATTCGCCAACCTTGTTTTTTGAGTGCAGCAAGTTTATGGGAAATTACCATCAAAAAACAAATTGGTAAGTTAACACTACATATCTCTCTCGAAGAATTATTTGATTATGCAGATAGAAATCAAATAGATATTGTTCCCATAACTTATCACCATCTTATAACGTTGTCAAAATTACCTAACCATAGCAACGACCCATTTGACAGGCTGATTGTTTCTCAGGCAATTTCGGAAGACTTAATATTAATCACTCGAGATAAAGAACTTAAAAAGTATAAAGTAAAGCAGCAGTGGACTTAACTTTTACCACCAACCAATACCCTATCTATGTATGAAGCGGGCATTTTACAAACCAACCTAAACTCTCGGCACCCAAGGGGTTTCAGTAGCTTTTAAATCCTGAGAGAGTTTGCGCGATAGCACAAACAAATAATCGGATAAACGGTTGAGGTATTTATAAGTAAGTTCATTTACTTTCTCGTTTTCGGCAAGGCGCAATACAGCACGCTCTGCCCTGCGGCATACACAACGCGCCAAATGGCAATAAGAAACAATGGTATGTCCGCCCGGCAACACAAAATGTTTCATTTCAGGAAGGGTTTCTTCCATCGCATCAATTTCTTTTTCCAGCAACACAATGTCTTCTTCTTTTATATCGGGCAGTTTCATTTTGTTCTTCACAGGGTCTGCTGCCAGCAAAGAACCAATGGTAAAGAGGCGGTCTTGGGTTTCTAATAAAGTTTTTATGCTGCGCGTATCAATAGCTTGGTCGCGCAACAAGCCTATCCAGCTGTTTAGTTCGTCAACCGTGCCATAAGCTTCAATACGTATGTGGTGTTTGGGTAAGCGGGTTCCGCCAATTAAAGAGGTCTGGCCTTTATCTCCGGTTTTGGTATAAACTTTAAACGCCATCTATACCGCTAATTCTTTTTTTTTATCAATGGAGCTTTTAATATCCTCCAAACTTCCCTTAGGAATAGAACTGATTAGCTTTTGGGTGTACTCACTTTGCGGGTTGTTGCAAATTTCATCGGCATCGCCCATCTCTTCTATTTTACCCTTGTTCATCACCACCATTCTATCACTCATAAATTTAACCACACTTAAATCGTGCGAGATGAAGATGTAAGTAAACTTGAACTCAGTTTTTAAATCGTTTAAAAGATTTAATACCTGTGCCTGCACAGATACATCAAGTGCAGAAACCGACTCATCGCAAATAATAAACTGTGGATTTAATGCCAAAGCACGCGCTATACAAACACGCTGTCTTTGCCCGCCGCTAAACTCATGCGGATAACGATGAAAATGAGAATCAACAAGGCTTACACGCTTTAATAAATCCATAGCCTTATCTTTTCGCTCTTTATCATTCTGATATAAGCCATGCACCCTCATAGGCTCCATAATAGCTTCGCCAATAGTTATCTGTGGGTTAAGAGAAGAATAAGGGTCTTGGAAAATAATCTGCATATCCTTTCTTAAAGCACGTAAATCCTTGTTAGAAACATTGGTAATATCTTGTTTCTTGAAGGAAATAAGTCCGCTTGTAGGTTCTTCTAAACGCAATATGGTTCTACCCAAAGTAGTTTTACCACAGCCTGATTCGCCAACCAAACCAAGGGTTTCCCCTTCATACACATCAAAACTTACGTCATCAACAGCCTTTACAAACTCAGTAGCTTTTCCAAACAAACTTTTATTAATAGGGAAATAGGTCTTAAGGTTTTTTACTTCTACTATTTTCGGTCGGGTATAAAGTTCGGTATGCCATTTTTCTCTTTCATCAAGTGTTACAACAGCATTGTGTATAGCTTCCTGTACGGTTTGTTCTTTCTCAATAATTTCACCCTTTTCATCAATTTCCATAAAGTCTTTTATGGTTGGCAAATGCTTTAAACGTTTATCTAAGGGTGGTCTGCACGCTAAAAGTCCTTTTGTATAAGGGTGTTGCGGGTTGCTGAAAATATCAAGCACAGGACCTTGCTCTACAATCTTACCTTTATACATCACCACTACCTTATCGGCAAGCTCTGCTATCACACCTAAATCATGCGTAATAAATAAAATACCCATATTTTGCTCGCGCTGCAAATCAAGCATTAAATCAAGTATGGTTTTTTGTACGGTAACGTCAAGTGCTGTGGTTGGTTCATCGGCAATAAGTACACTCGGGTTGCAACTCATAGCCATAGCAATCATCACACGCTGCTTTTGTCCGCCTGATATTTGATGAGGGTAAGAATCTATAATTTGTTCCGGACGGGGAAGTTGTACCTTTTTAAAAAGCTCTAAGGTTAGTTCTCTCGCTTGTTTCTTATTGATTTTTTGGTGAAGTATGATAGCTTCCATTACCTGATTACCACAGGTAATAACCGGATTCAGGGAAGTCATGGGTTCCTGGAAAATCATGGTAAGTTCATTACCACGCAATTCTCTCATCTCATTAGATGAAAGTTTGGTTAAATCAACAATGCCCTTGCTTTTTGAATGGTATATAATTTCTCCTGAACGTATTCTTCCCGGTGGACTGGGTATTAAACCCATGGCAGATAAAGCACTTACCGATTTACCTGAACCGGATTCTCCAACAATACCAATCGTTTCTCCTTGTCTTAAAGTAAATGAAATGTCATTAACCGCTTTTACTTTTTCGCTTTCGGTCTTAAATTCAACAACTAAGTTTTTTATTTCAAGAAGTATCTCTTTCTTCAACATTTACCAAATTGCAATAGTTACGAATGTAGGGATAAAAAATAAATCTAAAAATAAACTTAGACAAAGGCTTTTCTTTAGCCCACTAATTTAGAACCCAAAAAGAGTAATACCGAGAACCCCCAAAGGCTATTTACTTACTACTACCTTTTGCATACTTATTGCTGTGCCACCGTTGCGATCCGGAAGGTGTTTTTTATGCCCCCTGTTTTTTTAGAGGAACGTAAAAGTGATATCTCCAGAAAGCGTACTAGAGAAGTTTTTGACCTTTTCTTTTAAACTCTAAAACAAAAAATGCCCTGCTTAGCGGAGCATTTAATTAGCAATTATTCTATCTACGCAGTCATAGGCACATCCATCAATAAAAGTTCTACATCGGGGCTGTTGGCAGTTATTTTTATTTTGGTGGTATCCCAAATACCAAGGCCGTCTCTTTCGTTCAATGTTTGCCCGTCTATAGTAATGTCGCCTTTCAATACAAAGGCATACACGCCGTTGCCTTTCTTTTTTATTTCGTAGTCGGTGCTAAAACCTTTATCAAAGGTGCCCATGCTAAACCAGGCATCCTGCTGTATCCACACGCCTGCATCGTCGGCATTGGAATCGGCTACAAATAGGACAGATC
>CAJCJB010000251.1 GCA_903970545.1 Candidatus Saccharimonadota bacterium
CCTAATTAATTTATAATCTTTAATATTGCAGCCACTATGTGGAGGTTTTTAGCGCATGCTATATTAAGGTACCGGGTTTTCTTTCTGCTATTTGTGGGTGCCGTTACTGCCTTTATGGGTTACAAAGCCAAAGATGTAGAAATTACCTACTTCTATGCCAAGCTGCTGCCAGAAACCGATACTGCCAGTATAAATTACGAATACTTTAAAAAAAAATTCGGACAGGATGGCTCTGTGCTGGTTATCGGTACAGATATTACACCTCTTAAAAAACTGGATAACTTTAATCGCTGGTGCGATTTGGGCGATGCTCTGAAAGCTACCACAGGTATAGAGTATGTGTTATCAGCAAGCAGGTTAGACCAGATTTTGCTGAACGACAGCGCGGGTAAGTTTGAGAAAAAAAAACTGTTTACCCAAAAGCCTAAAACCCAGCAAGAGCTTGATAGTATATGGGCAAACATACTCAACCTTAAATTTTATGACGGTATTATTTTTAATACCAAAACAAACTCTACTCTTATTGCCGTTACCTACAATAAAACCCTGCTAAATAGTAAAAACCGTTTGGCTATTACCGATTCGGTTAAAGCCAAAGCAGATGCTTTCTCCAAACAAACGGACATAGAGCTGCATTACTCGGGCATGCCTTATATACGCACTAATGTGGCACGTAAAATACAGGGCGAAACTTCTTTCTTTCTTGCCCTCACACTTATAGCAACAGGTTTGGTGCTGTTTTTGTTTTTCAGAAGTTTTTATCCGGTTATATTTTCTTTGCTGGTGGTGTGTTGCGGCGTAGTTTTTTCGGTAGGGTTGTTAGTGTTGATGGGCTACAAGTTAACGGTAATGAGTGCTATTATTCCGCCACTTATTATTGTAATTGGTGTACCCAATTGTATTCTTATCTTAAATAAATACCATACCGAGTTTGCTAAACGGAAAAACAAAATAGCGGCTCTGCACGCAGCCATCGAGCGAAGCAGCATTTCCCTTTTCTTCGCCAACTTTACTACATCTATTGGTTTTGCCGTGTTTTGCACCATAAAGAACCCTATCTTTTTTGAGTTCGGTTTAGTGTCTTCTATCAGCGTAATGGCAACTTATATTTTCTCTATTATGATAGTGCCTACTATATTTAGTTTCCTTCCTGCTCCGCCCGAAAAACACATCAAACATATTGAAGGCAAAAGGCTTACGGCTTTACTGAACAAAATAAACCTTCTTACTATACATAAAAGAAAGTGGGTTTATATAATTACAGTAACCCTTTCTGTAGCCTCTGTTTTTGGCTTAGCCAAACTAAACGTTATAGGTTTTGTGGTAGATGATTTGCCACAGAAAGACCCCGTTATGACCGACCTTCATTATTTTGAAAGTCATTATGGAGGAGTGCTTCCTTTTGAAATTACGGTAGATACCAAACGAGAGAATGGTGTATTTTCTAACAGTGCACGTGCTTTGTATCGCATAAACAAATTGCAAAAAATACTAGCTCAGTACCCTGAATTCTCTAAGCCGCTATCGGTTACCGAAGGGGTAAAATTCTTCTACCAAGCCTACAAAGGTGGAGACCCTAAATATTATCGTGTGCCTTCCGTTACCGAACTGAACAAGCTGAAAGATTATATGCAGGATAACCAGCAGGATGCACAAAAGCAGCTCTCTGCCTTTATTGACAGCAGCAAAAAGGTTACCCGTGTAAGTGTAAACATAAAAGACATAGGCTCTGTAAAGATTAAGCAATTAATGAAGGAGCTTAAACCTCGTATAGATAGCGCCTTTAACTACGATTACGAAGCCAACAAATGGATGCAGGAGAATGAATATTATAATGTGCGACTTACCGGCAGTTGCATTATGTTTCTTAAAGGCAACGATTTCTTAATTGATAATCTTTTTGAGAGCGTTATACTGGCTGTTATGCTTATTGCAATGCTTATGTTTACATTATTTACTTCTCCACGCATGATTTTAATTTCTATTATCCCAAGTCTGATTGCGCTGCTGATAACTGCCGGTATTATGGGTTATTTTCATGTGCCGCTAAAACCAAGTACTATACTGGTGTTTAGTATTGCCTTTGGTATTTCGAGTGATGGTACTTTATATTTCCTAACCAAATACCGCCACGAGGTTAGGAAGAACAGATTAAGTATTTCTAAAGCAGTAGAACTTACTATTCATGAAACCGGCATCAGTATGATTTATACGGCTATTATTTTAACTACGGGTTTTGCTATGTTTGGGTTCTCAAGCTTTGGCGGTACGGCTTCGCTGGGTATTTTGCTGTCCTTAACGTTGCTTATTGCCTATACCAGCAATTTAATACTCCTCCCTTGCTTCTTGCTTTCTTTAGAGAAAAGTATTTTACGTAAGGAAATACTAAACGTGCCTCTGCTGAATATTGACGAAGAAAACGAGGAAGATTAAAACATCTATTGTATTACAGTAAATCTAAAACGTTTACTCTTGTATAATTTAATGTTTTTATAACATTGACTTACTGAAAAAGGTTTATTTTCGCCTCTGAAAAAGTGAACACCATAAAAGGATTTTGATAGAGCAAACATCCTTAACCACTTTTAAAACTATTAATAATTTAATCTTAAAACACAAAAAAATGAAAAAATTAGTATTTATAATGATAATTGCATTTAGTTTAAGTATTAATGTAAAAGCACAAACTACGTATCCTAATGTATCTTTGTATGATATACAATACACAACAGCAGTTCCTGCAAATTCACCTTATATGAATCAATTTGTAAATACAGGTGGTATCGTTACAGCTGTGTTTGGTTATGGTTACTATGTGCAAACTAGTTATGCAACCCAATGGGCAGCATTAAATATATATGATTCCAGCCATTCACCTGCTGTAGGAGACAGTATTACTTTTTCGGGAGAAGTAATAGAATATTATAACGAAACAGAAATGCAAACCATTACTAATTTTTCAATTTACGCTACAGGTAACTTGATTTCACATGTACCTCCTACTGTTGTGGCTTTTAATACTATTCAAAATGAAAAATATGAAGGGATGTTAGTAAAAGTGAAAGATGTGACCTGTTTACGATATAATTTATCTCAAGCTTGGTATGTATGCTATGATTCTACGATTACCGCAGGTATAAACAGTGAAGATACTATTGATAATATTATTTATACGTATGGATTTACTATAGGAAAAAAATATGATATTACCGGCCCTGTGCATTTTGAATATGCAAATTGGATAGAGCCACGCAACCAATTAGATATTGATTCTATTAACGTTACTGCATCAGGCATAAAAAACTACGAAAATAATTCTGCTGATATAAATATCTATCCAAACCCTAATAATGGTGTATTTATTGTTTCTGTTAATGTGCTTGCTGATAAGAAAAACACCAATATTACCTTAACAGACATAACAGGTAGGATAGTCTATAAAGAGCAGTTAGATACAAGCTCAGGTTCTTTACTAATTAACACAAGAAGTCTCGAAAAAGGAACTTACTTTATTCAAATAAGTAACTCACAATCCAGTACCATTAAAAAGGTTATTGTACAATAGCCTTTTTAATTAACTAATCTTTTAAAAGTCTTTTAGGGATCCTGAGAGGCTTTTTCTATACCCTTTATGTTAAATCATCCTACCGCAAGAAATTAAACACTTCTTGTGTATAAGTATTCCAATTATTTTTAGTACCTTAGCAATTATTAAATAACATTGTACTAATGCTAATGTACAAACCATATTTAGTAACTGCCTTATCTGCCTTACTTCTTTCGGGTATTGTGCCTGATGAGAAAAAACCTCATGCCAATAAACCAATTACCACTTCTGTAGATAAACCTGTAAAACTAAATGATTACAGAGAAGATATAATTACTCTCTTTAATAACGAAAGTCAAGAAGGGCAGAGTTATATTTACGATAAAGAGCTTTACGAACTACGTTGTGATACATTGCCGCAGGTAAAATTCTGGCGTTCTATTATGCACCTTCCTAAAGATTCTGCATTATTATGTTATTCTCACCAGCGCTCTGTTCTTCATAAAGTACATTTAAAATCATGGAACAGTTTATCTGATGCACAAAAATTAGTATACAGAGATAGTCTTCGTTACCAACATTGTTTAGCCGACAGCGAACGTATTTTGTTGGTAGAAGGTAAAAGTTTCTTTTATGATTTTGATAAAGCTTACCCTAGCCTGCATCGTGGTATTGATGATTTTATTGCCAATGATGTTGACCCATGGTATGCACAAGCTATTTTATTAATTGAAAGCCCTAACAAATTACAGAAGTCTAATGTGGGTGCTTATGGTCCTTTTCAGTTAATGAAAGGTGTTGCACAGTTATTCGGATTGAAAGTAAACAAGAAAATAGATGAGCGTGCCGATTTTGACCGTTCTGCTTATGCTTCTTCAAGCTTATTAAAAAAGATATGCATTCCGCAAGTCAGGCAAATGTTAGATACGCTTCATGTTTGTTATAACGAAACTGATTTATGGTTTAGGTTATTGGTAATGCATGTTTACCACGCAGGTGCAGGTAATGTAAGAGCAGCCTTAGAAACCATTAAACCAACCGAAGGTAATTTTGCATTAATCCAAACACTTTGGCATACACAAGCTAAAGCATTTAAAACAGCTTCTCAAAATTACTCACAGCTTACAATAGCTGCAATGCTGGAGATGAATGCCAAACTAAAACTGGAAGGTATTCCGGAGCCCATTAAGAATTAGTTATTATAAATACTCAGGTTTCACAATGCCGTGTAATTCCTTTTTAGGAATAAAAAACTGCGGTGCACCCATGGCATAAGCTCCTGCTTCGTATGAATTGTACTGAAACAGCAAGCCACCCTTAGCAATAACAAAATTATAAGCCAGTTTAAATTCATTACCAAAAAACCAGTCATTTTCTTCAAGGCTTCCGTTAGCCTTAATAAACTCTCTTTTGGCCTTAGCGGCTAAACTATCATTGGCCCCGGCAATAAGTATATCCTTCAGCATAATGGTATCTCCTGTTTGTGGATTAAAGTTAAAATACGTGCTGTATCCATTAGGATGGGCGCCACCTGTATTAGCCCAATAAGAAACACTAATACACAACCTATTGTCTTCATTAGAAATAACACTCATGCCATACTCACTATCAGAATAAGGGAAATCCTCCATGGTATCAATACTGTGCAGCAACTCATTAATGCTTTTATATTTCGTTTCTCCCATACCCATTTGCAACAAAGTATTTAAAAGAATGTTGTTTATTTTAGTGCATGCGGCAGGTTTAAGATTCTTTACATGAATCATTGCAATAATCATTTCAGAACATAAGGTATCATAGTAACTTAGGGTGTCCTTTTTGGTCGATTTTTTATTCCTGTTAGCATAATCACAATACTTCTGGCTCTGCTCTTCAAAATCAAATAGGGCTATGTTTTGTGTTACTTCCGTTAAATCAAAAGGGGTTTCCTTTTTTGTTTTTGGATTTATCCAAACGCCCTTCATTTCGGCTTTACCAATAATTGTTCCTTTAAAAGTTCCGGTAACACCCCCCTTGGTATCTACTTCTGTCAATTCAAAACTATTGTCCTCTTTCATAGTTCCTCCTATATCAATAGGTATTCCTATGTTATCATAATAATAGCTCCCTTGTATGCTTTGTTTCTTTCCTGATACTTCCTTTTGCTTTATAATATCCATTGTAACTGATAGTTTCTCTCCTATCTTACCCTTTAGTTTCAGATAACTATTAACTGTATTTACAGAGGGTTGCGCAAACACCGTAAAAGGAATAATGACTAAAAGCCACAGGTTTAAAAGTGTTTTCATAGATGCAAAATAACAATTAAAAAACAGATACTTTTACGATATTCGCATAAAATTAAGCAAACATGTACGGAGCATTTCAACAACACTTACAAAAGGAATTAACTGCCATAGAAGAAGCAGGCTTATTTAAAAAGGAGCGTATTATTGCTTCAGAGCAGGGCGCATCCATTAAACTGGCAAACGGAAAAGAAGTAATTATTTTTTGTGCCAATAATTATTTGGGGCTTTCCTCACACCCTAAAGTTATTGAAGCTGCTCATAAAACCCTTGATTATAGGGGTTATGGCATGTCATCCGTTCGTTTTATTTGTGGCACACAGGATATACATAAAGAGCTGGAACAAAAAATTTCTTCCTTCTTAAAACAAGAAGATGCCATTTTATATGCTGCCTGCTTTGATGCCAATGGCGGTGTATTTGAGCCTTTGTTGGGCGAAGAAGATGCAATCATATCGGATGAACTGAACCATGCCTCTATTATAGATGGCGTACGTTTATGCAAAGCACAACGTTATCGCTATAAGAACTGCGATATGAACGATTTGGAAGAGCAATTAAAAGCTGCACAGGCACAGCGTTTCCGCTTAATTGTTACGGATGGTGTATTTAGTATGGATGGTTTTGTAGCTCCGCTGGATAAGATTTGTGGTTTAGCCGAAAAATATAATGCCATGGTAATGGTAGATGAAAGCCATGCTACGGGCTTTATTGGAAAAACAGGTAGAGGCACGGTTGAACTGAAGAACGTAATGCACCGCGTGGATATTATTACCGGAACCTTGGGTAAAGCCTTAGGGGGTGCTATGGGTGGCTTTACGGCAGGTAAGAAAGAAGTTATTGAAATGTTAAGGCAACGTTCCCGTTCTTATTTATTTTCAAACTCTTTAGCGCCACATATTGTGGGCGCTTCTATTGCTGTGTTTGATATGCTGAATGAAACTACCACACTGCGCGATACGTTAGAATCAAATATCAACTACTTTAAAAAAGGCATTAAAGAAGCCGGATTGGAGTTTAAGAACGGAGATTCTGCCATTGTACCAATTATGTTATACGATGCTAAACTGGCGCAAACCTTTGCCGAAAAACTGTTGGAAGAAGGCATTTATGTAATTGGTTTCTTTTATCCGGTGGTACCCAAAGGGCAAGCCCGCATACGTGTACAAATATCAGCAGCACATACCAAAGCCCAGTTAGATAAAGCCCTTGTAGCCTTTGCAAAAATTGGTAAGGAATTAGGCGTAGTAAAAGCTTTAGCGTAAATTTGCAGCCCTTAATTTTCAGGAGAGGTGTCAGAGTGGCCGATCGAGCACGCTTGGAAAGCGTGTATACCTCAAGGTATCGGGGGTTCGAATCCCCCCCTCTCCGCTTAGTAAACTTCAATTTCTTTTAATCCCTTTCAAAATGAGCCACTTACGGGTGGTTCTCCTTTTTTATATTTCACCTTTATTCATATTTTAACACTCATCTACCAAAAGCCTCATAGGTGCAGTAATGATATTATGAACTACTTTGGTAACTTTTTTTAATGCACTAGCTCCTTTTATTACATAATCTGTGGCACCTGCTCTGAATGTTTCTATAGCTAATGCCACATCTTCATTACCTGCAGGAATCAGGAACGCCCTAAACACCATAATTCTAAACCAATTCGTTAGGTTAGCATAACTTTTATATATTTGTGGCGAGATTATGAATAAGTCCCTAAGCGAAGTACACCATAGTGTTGATACGAGTGCGATTAAATCTCCTATAAAGCGGTTCTTAGCTTTTTTAGGACCTGCTTATTTAATTAGCGTTGGGTATATGGACCCGGGCAACTGGGCAACCGATATAGCCGGCGGAAGCAAATTTGGCTACTCTTTATTGTGGGTGCTGGTGGTATCTAACCTTATTTCGCTGCTGCTGCAAGGATTTTCGGCACGCCTGGGCATTGTTACAGGTAAAGATTTGGCACAGGCATCACGCGACATGTACCCGCCCCTGATTAATATTTGTTTATACATTTTTGCCGAAATAGCTATTGCTGCCTGCGATTTAGCAGAAGTGCTGGGTATGGCAATAGGTTTGGGCTTGTTGTTTCATTTCCCTTTGTGGCTGGGTATTTCCATTACTATTTTAGATACTTTTTTGCTGCTGTACTTGCTTAAAATAGGTATGCGCAAGGTAGAAGCCTTTATTGTTGCGCTTATTTGTATTATAGGTTTTTCTTTTTTAATTGAATTGTTTTTTGCCAAACCAGATGTAGCTCAAATAGCAAGTGGACTGGTTCCTTATTTCAAATCAAACGATGCCGTGTATGTGGCACTTGCCATGCTGGGGGCTACTATTATGCCGCACAACTTGTACCTGCATAGTTCCTTAGTTCAAACGCGCAAGTTTAACCGTACGCCTATTGGTATTTTAAAAGCTATTCGTTTTAATATGATAGATTCTGCCATTGCATTGAATTTAGCTTTGTTTGTAAACGCATCTATCTTAATTCTTTCTGCCTCTACCTTTTTTAGTCATGGTATGTTTGGTGTTACCCAAATTGAAGATGCTTATAAGTTTCTGCAACCTCTTTTAGGAACCTCTTTAGCACCTATTCTGTTTGCCGTAGCCTTAATTGCATCGGGGCAAAGCAGTACGGTTACAGGCACGCTTGCCGGACAAATTATTATGGAAGGGCATATACAACTGCGCATACAGCCCTGGTTAAGACGCATAATTACCCGTTTGCTCGCTATTATACCTGCATTACTTACTGTATTAATATTGGGCGAAGGTGCCACGGGTAAACTATTGGTGTTATCTCAATTTATACTTAGTCTGCAATTACCTTTTGCCATTATACCGCTTATTTATTTTGCAGGAAATAAAAAGATGATGGGAGATTTTGCAGCAAATAACTTTTATAAAACCTTAACTTGGATCGCTACCATTCTCATAACAGGGTTAAACTTTTACTTTGTATTTATACAAACAAACGAATGGGTGCACGATGATAGTATTTCGTTTATAGCAAAGTTTATCATCGCAATGGCTTGCATACTGGTGTTAGCAGTACTTGTGTTTATCATCATCTATCCTATATTAAAGAAAAGCAAGAAGCAGAAACAGTTTACGTTGCATCAACAACATAAACTTACTTTACATCATATAAAAGCACCCAGACATATATTTATCTCGTTAGATTTCTCTTCAGCAGATAGTAAGGCATTAAACTATGCGCTCACTTTAGGGGGTACAGATGCGGATTATAAACTGCTGCATATTGTTGAAACGCCCGGTGCTATTATATATGGTGAAGAAACTGAAGATTATGAAACCCGTAAAGACATTGAAATAATTGAAAAGCATGTAGCCCAATTAAAAGAGCAGGGCATTAAAGTAGATTACCTAATAGGTTATGGCAACCCTAAAAAAGCCATACCCGAATTGGTTAATGAACATATGGCAGATATGCTGGTTATGGGTACACACGGGCATAGTGGCTTAAAAGATATTTTATTTGGCACAACTGTAGAAGATGTAAGACACAGTATTTCTGTACCTTTAGTTATTGTATAGTTTTATAAAGCCAACTCTTTTAAAGAATGTAACTGCCTGCAAAGCAATGCGCTCTCATCAAAGTTTAAAGTCTGCTGCCCGTCGCTGGCAGCTTCTTCAGGTACTTCATGTACTTCATAAATTATACCATCTGCTCCTGCCACAGCAGATGCTAGGGCAATCTTACTTATATAATCTCTAATCCCAACTCCATGAGATGGGTCTGCAATAACAGGTAAATGCGATTTATCTTTTAAAACCTGAATAGCGTTAATATCAAAGGTATTACGATATGCATTCTCAAAGGTGCGGATACCACGTTCGCATAGCATTAGTTTCTCATTACCTGCACTAAATATATATTCGGCAGATTGCAATAACTCATCAATCGTTCCACTCATGCCTCGTTTTAGTAGGACTGGTTTGTCTATCTCACCTAATGAATCCAACAAATTAAAGTTTTGCGAGTTGCGCGCTCCCACCTGGAATACATCTACATAATCATGCATTTCCCTGATTTGAGATACCTGCATCACTTCGGTAATAATTTTAATTCCATTCTCTCTGCAGATACTTGAAAACATTTTTAAACCTTCTATACCCAAACCTCTGAAAGCATAGGGAGAGCTACGCGGTTTAAAAACCCCACCCCGCATAATGCGAATATTGTTTTGTTTTAAATGCGCTACTATCTTCTGTACCTGACTTTCATTTTCAATAGAGCAGGGTCCGGCCATAACAGACAAGTCATTCCCACCAATAATAACTCCATCACCTAAATCAATGCTACTGTAATTAACTTTCCATTTACGGGAAACCAATTTATAGCTATCCGATACGCGATGTACATCACGCACACCTTCTATACTACCTATCAAACGAATATCAAAATCGTTCTTGCCTATACAAACCAGGTATTTACCAAACTGGGTATTTACTTCGGTTGCTTTGTAATTAATGCCCTTAATCGCATCAAGGATATTCTGCTTTTGTGTTTCGCTAATTTTCCTTTCTAATTGTATTATCATAGTATTTTATTTATGGATATGTTCCGGTTGTTTAATAGAGCTTACAAAATTCTTAATGGCTTGTTCTGTATTTTTATCTTGTTCTAATGCTTTTATAAAAGCGCTGCCAATAATAGCACCGTTTGTATGAGCGCAGGCTTTCTCAAAGGTTTCTTTATTAGATATTCCAAAGCCTGCTAACAAAGGATTCTTTAATTGATAAGAAGCTATACGCTTAAAGTAATCTTGTTGTTCATCTGAAATGTTGGTTTTTGCACCTGTTGTACCTAATGTTGATACTAAATAAATAAAAGCATCTGATAAAGCATCTATTTTATGTATGCGTTCTTTTGGTGTATCAGGTGTTATCAAAAAAATATTCTTAATCTTATATTTTTCAAATAGATCTTTATAATAAAACTCATATTCTCTAACAGGTAAATCAGGAACAATCAATGCATCAAAACCATTTTCAGCAGCGCGTTGTAAAAACTTCTCTACGCCATATTGCAGCAATGGATTTAAATAGCCCATTAATACCAAGGATATCGTAATATGTTTACGTACATCTTTTGTTTGTTCAAAAAGCAAATCTAAATTCATCCCATTACGTAAAGCAACTTCACTACTATGTTGTATAATCGGACCATCTGCCAATGGGTCAGAGAAAGGCATACCCACTTCAACCATATCCACTCCGCTTTTTTGAAGAGATAATAAAATATCCATTGTGCTGTTTAAATCAGGAAAGCCTGCGGTAAAATAAACCGACAAAACATCTTTACTTTTCTTTTGAAATAATTCTTTAGTACGATTCATGCTATTGATTTTGTAAATGCGTTTGTTTTTCTTCCTGTGCGTTCATTTGTTTCATATAGGTTTCTAAATCTTTATCACCGCGCCCGCTAAGGTTTATTACAATAGTTTCTTGTTCAGAGTACGTAATCTTTTCTAAAGCAGCTAAAGCATGGGAGCTTTCTAAAGCAGGGATAATCCCTTCGAGTTTACACAACTGAAATGCAGCTTGTAAAGCTTCTTCATCGGTAATACTTATAAACTGAGCGCGTTTAGTTTCATGTAAATGTGCATGCAAAGGCCCAATGCCCGGATAATCCAATCCCGCAGAAATGCTGTAAGGCTCTGTAATTTGTCCGTAAACATCCTGCATTAACATGGTCTTACAGGCATGTATAACACCCGGAGTTCCTATAGCTAAAGTAGCTGCGGTATGTCCCGTATCAATTCCTTTACCTGCCGCTTCAACACCAATCAACTTTACATTTTCTTCGTTCAGAAAATGATAGAAAGCACCTGCTGCATTACTACCTCCTCCTACACAAGCTATCACAGCATCAGGGTTTTCTTTACCTATTTTTTCCTTCAGCTGTTTTTTTATCTCCTCGCTTATCACGGATTGAAACCTTGCTACCATATCCGGATAAGGATGCGGACCAACCACCGAACCAATAATGTAATGCGTATTCTGCGAGTTGTTAATCCAATCACGTATGGCTTCATTGGTGGCATCTTTTAAAGTCTTACTTCCGCAGGTAGCAGGTACCACTTTAGCTCCCAGTAATTTCATGCGAGCTACGTTGGGCGCTTGTCGTTTTATATCTACTTCACCCATATAGACCACGCATTCTATATTCATTAAAGCGCAAACCGTTGCAGTAGCCACCCCATGCTGACCAGCTCCAGTCTCTGCAATAATGCGGGTTTTACCTAAACGTTTCGCCAATAGTATTTGCCCGATAGTATTGTTTATTTTATGAGCACCTGTGTGATTTAAATCTTCACGCTTTAAATAAATATTGGTGTTATACTTTTCAGATAAACGCTTTGCTAAGTACAAAGGCGTTGGTCTACCAACATAATCATGTAACAGGTTAGTAAACTCTTTTTGAAACTCAGGTTCATAGATAATCTTTAAGTAATTCTCCTGTAGTTCCTGCACATTCTTATACAATAACTCAGGGATAAAAGCTCCTCCGAAATTACCATAGTAGCCAAACTCATCAACGTGATACGACATGCATTTTAATTTTAGTGGTTAGTTCTTTTATTTTACTTATATCTTTCATTCCCGGCTTAATCTCAAAACAACTGTTTACATCAACTGCCATTAGCTGAGGAATAGTAAGGTTTTGTATCTCATCTATGTTTTGTAAATCTATTCCCCCACTTAAAAAGAACAGCTTTTGTAAAGTGTATTCTTTTAGTTTGTCCCAGTTAAAT
>CAJCJB010000252.1 GCA_903970545.1 Candidatus Saccharimonadota bacterium
CATCATTGGCCAACACAGCCGATACGGGATACATACCACCCGAAAGCGCTTTGCCTAAAATTAATATATCTGCATGTATGTTTTCCCAATCGCAAGCCAACAACCTGCCTGTACGTGATAATCCTGTTTGAATCTCATCAGCAATAAACAATACATTATGCAGTTTGCATAAATCATAACAGTTTTTTAAATAGCCCTCATCAGGAACAATAACACCTGCTTCCCCTTGTATGGGCTCTACTAAGAAACCAACAACGTTTTCGTCTTTTAAAGCATCTGCTAAAGCTGTGGTATCGTTGTAAGGAATAGTAATATAACCGCTATTAAACGGACCAAAGTTTTGTTTAGAGTCGTTATCGCTGCTGAAAGAAATAATGTTTACGGTACGTCCATGGAAATTGCCTTTGCAAACTACAATCTTGGCCTGATTTTCTGCAACGCCTTTCTTTTCGTAACCCCATTTGCGTGTAAGCTTTATGGCTGTCTCCACAGCTTCGGCACCACTATTCATAGGCAATACTTTATCATAACCAAAGTAGTTGGCAATATACTTTTCATATTCACCTAAAGAACTGTTGTAAAACGCACGAGATGTTAAGGCCAGTTTTTGAGCCTGTTCTATAAAAACAGATGTTATTTTAGGGTGGCAATGCCCCTGATTTAAGGCAGAGTATGCAGAAAGGAAATCGTAATACTTTTTACCCTCCACGTCCCAAACAAACACACCCTCTCCCCTATCTAAAACCACAGGCAAAGGATGGTAGTTATGCGCTCCGTATTTATCCTCCAGCTCTATCAACTGCTCTGCTTTTGTTTTTGTAACTTCCATAACGAACATGTGTATCGTGTTTAAGTATTATAAGGCAAAGGTAATAAATAAGCCAAAACCAAGCTACTTTTAAACTTTTGTTATAAATGTTCGTCTAACAACTGTATGTTAAAACCTTTAGTATTATTTAATGAATTGGTTTAAACATAAATTAAGATATTTGGCAAATACAATTAGTCAATTTAAAAATTTGGCTATTACACAATGAAATTAACTAATTGTCTCCTCGACAAATTGCCAAATAGAATCAGTGTTTTTGCTACTTGGTTTCTGCTACTTGGTTCTTTCTTCTGTTCTTCCCAAAATACTACCAATTTACTTACAGACAGCATTGTTAGGAATGATGCCATAGTGGTAGATAAAGTAGTTGAGAAGGACTTGATTGACGTTACCAAAAACGTTATCCGGTTTTTTACGCCATATAAACTCAGACACCCTATAGTTGCAGATAGCGTAAGGAAAGATTCAGGTATGGTATATTTTGCCTTTCTTCCGGCGGTGGGTTATGCGTTACAAACAGGTATAACAGGTATTGTTGCTATCAATATTTCTTTTTTTACCAGTAAGAAGTATAAAAAAGAAACCAGACTATCTTCTTTTACCATAAACCCTGCCTTTTCGTTAGAGCATCAGGTTATGATACCTATTCAATCTAATATTTGGCTTAATAGAAATAAGATAAACCTGTTGGGTGATTGGCGTTATTATTTATACCCTACCACTACTTATGGTTTGGGTGGACAAACATGGCTCTCGAATAGTGATTTGGTACGCTACTCCTTTGTAAGAGTATATGAGGAGGCATCAAAAAGGCTTTTTCCAAACTTTTATGTAGGACTTGGTTATGGGCTTGATTGGCACTTTGATATTAAGCAGGAAAATGCTGACGCTACGGGAATTGGTACTGATTTTATACAATATAGCCGTGATTACGGTGCTAAAAAAAGAAGAACCGTATCATCAGGGCCTGTATTTAACGTTACTTATGATAGTAGGGATAATACCAACAACCCCGTAAAAGGTAATTATGCTAATCTTGTGGTGCACAATAATCTTACTCTATTTGGGAGCAATACCAACTGGCAATCAGTGCAGATAGACCTTAGAAAATATATAAAACTTAACCCTAACGAAAGGCATATATTAGCTTTATGGAGTTATAACTGGTTTACTTTTGGAGGCAAAGTACCCTATTTTGATTTGCCCAGCACTGGTTGGGATACTTATTCTAATACCGGCAGAGGTTATATACAAGGCAGACTTAGAGGCAATAACTTTATTTATTTAGAATCTGAATACAGGTTTACCATTACCAAAAACAGATTGCTTGGCGGTGTTGTGTTTGCCAATGCACAAAGTGTTTCTAATTATCCGCCGCCTAATACCAACAATTTCTTTGTTAGCCAGTTTACTACCGTTTTGCCTGCTGCCGGATTGGGTATTCGTATAAAGATTAATAAAGTATCTAAAGTAAACTTTGCCCTTGATTATGCCTGGGGCGTAGGCGGTTCACATGGTTTCTTCTTTAACTTATCTGAAGTATTTTAATACTTTAAATAATAATCTCATCGTCAGCTTCGTTATAAAACTTAAACTGCATAAAGTTAAACGATGCCATGCTGCGTATGGTTATTTTGCAACCGGTAGTCTTTTTCCATTTAGCAAGCATGCTGTTCCAAAAGAAACCCTTGGTTATAAAAGCCTCTATATAAGGGTGTACACAAATGATTAGTTTCTTTAAGTTTTGCTCTTTTATAATAAAGCGCATCGCGCTTTCTATTTGCTCTACAAATAGTACACTTGGCTGTACTTTACCTGTGCCATTACAACTTGGGCAAACCTCCTGAACATCTACATTCATTTCAGGACGTACACGCTGACGGGTAAGTTGTATTAAACCAAATTTGCTTGGAGGTAGTACATTATGCTTTGCCCTGTCGGTTTTCATAAACTCTTTGAATTTCTCAAAAAGCTCACGGCGATACTCGGGGTTGCGCATATCAATAAAGTCAACCACAATAATGCCACCCATATCGCGCAGTCGTAGCTGACGGGCAATTTCGGCAGCAGCTTCCAAGTTTACTTCTAAGGCATTTTCATCCTGTGTATTAGAAGACTTTGCACGGTTACCACTATTTACGTCTATAACATGTAAAGCTTCGGTATGCTCAACAATAAGATAAGCACCACTTTTTAAATGGACAGTCTTTCCGAAGAGAGATTTTATTTGTTTCTCAATTCCGAAATGATCAAAAATAGGAATCTTGCTATCATAAGGTTTAATAATATCAAGCTGATCGGGTGCTATGTTTTTAAGATAGGTAGCTAACTCCGTTTGTATGTGTTTGTCATTAGTATGTACTGCGGTAAACTTTGCATTCAGTATGTCGCGCAATAAAGCATTGGTTCTGTCAACCTCTCCTAATACACGGGCCGGTGGTTGGGCGGTTTTAAGAGTTTTAAAACATTCATCCCACTTAGCAATCAGGTCGTTTAAATCGCCTTCTACTTCGGCAACCGTTTTTCCTTCGGCAACCGTACGAATAATAACACCAAAGTTTTTTGGTTTAATATTTTGTACAAGCTCTTTTAAACGAATCTTTTCTTCATTACTCTTTATTTTAGAAGAAATAGAAACCTTATCAGAAAAAGGAATTAACACTAAGAAACGTCCTGCTAAAGATATTTCGCAGGTAACACGGGGTCCTTTAGCAGAAATAGGTTCTTTGGCAACCTGTATTAATATGTCCTGCCCACTTTTAACAATGCTGTTAATCTTACCGTCTTTAGGAATATCTTTTTCAGGTTTAAAGTACATCAAATTAGACGCACTTTGCTTACCCGATTTTACCTGTTCTAAATATTTACTAAGTGTAGCTGCTTGTGGACCTAAATCCAGATAATGCAGGAAAGCATCTTTTTCATACCCAACGTCTATAAAAGCAGCGTTTAGTCCGGTCATTACTTTTCCAACTCTGCCTAAGTAAATATCTCCAACAGCCCATTTAAGGTTACCTCTCTCACGGTGAAGTTCAATCAAACGCTTATCGTTAAGCAAGGCTATAACTATCTCGTCTGAGGTTTTATTTATAATCAGTTCGTAGTTCACGATCTTTTCAGATTTAGTATAATTTTATAGGTATATGCGCAGAAAGCTGAAAAGATTACACTTTTCAGCCACCGGCTTATTTATAAAAGAAATGGATTATTTCTTTTTATGGCGATTCTTTCTAAGACGCTTTTTGCGCTTATGGGTGGCCATTTTATGACGCTTTCTTTTCTTTCCGCTTGGCATAGAATTTTTCTTTGTGCTTTGGTTTTTGGTTTACTACCTATACCTCGGCTGGTTAAACATTACTTTTAAGTTGACTTATATATTTCTTTATTTGTTCTTTAATTTCTTTATCGGGAGTTAACTCTACGTATCGCTCCAATGTTTCTATTGTCTTGGCTTTTTCTCCCTCTTTTTCATACACATCAGCCAAAAACAAATAGGCTTCTAAGTATTCGGGTTTTATGCGAACCACTTTTTTGTATCGGGCTTCTGCTTTATCAAACTGACCCGATTTTACCGCAAAAGCACCTAAAACCATTTGCACCTGTATGTTTGCGCTATCCATCCTTTCCACCTCTTTCAACATCCCTATTCCTTTCATGGGGTCGCTGCTGCCTTCTACATAACAAGAACCTAACTGGATTTTTGCTTCTGTATAATCCGGCTTTTTATCTAAAGCTTTGGTATAGCAATTCATGGCACTTTGGTAAAGACTTTGTGCCTGATTTTTATCCTTTACAAAACCTACCGAATAAAAATAACGGCTACCTGCATCGTACCATATTTTGGCTGTATTTACCTTCTCGGCTTTCTTCTGATAATAATAGCAAGAAGCAACAGCTAATTTTTTGCTGTTTAAAAAGTCTATCAGGGTATTTAAACCTGTTGTATCCGTAGTTTTCTTTTCAAGTGCTTCATATTCTTTTTTGTCTTTATCGGGCAAAGAAGATACAAGGGCATCTAAATATACTTTAATATCGGCAACCTGTTGGGCTGCTTCATTTTTAGGAACAGTATCTTCGGATTTTTTAACCGATTTTTTGTTGGCAATAAATAAAAGAACGAATAATATAACTGAACAGGCAACTACAACTACTTGTAGTGTACGTGTATTTTTAATCATTTTACAAGCACATTTTTCTTAACCTTATTTGCAAAGGTTTTAGCTGGTTTAAAAGCAGGAATATAATGAGCGGGTATAGCAACCGATGTTTTTTTTGTGATATTACGTCCTATTTTAGCTGCACGCTTCTTACACAAAAAAGTACCGAAACCACGCAGATACACGTTTTCGCCCTTAGTCATGTTAGTAATTACCACTTTCATAAAAGACTCAACTGTGTTAAGCACAATGGTGCGTTCCACCCCTGTCTTTTCAGTTATTTCATTTACGATATCAGCTTTAGTCATTGCTAAAAATTTAGTATCTGTTTTAAAAACAGGCGACAAAGATACACTTTTTTCGTAACCTATTGCAAATTAATGTGTTTTTACTCTGAAACTACTAACGTAGCTTACCTTATCTCAGAAATAGCTATAATCTGTATCTTACGTTCGGCTGCAGCCCCCGGGTTATATATACTGTTGCGGGTATCATAGTAATTATCGCTTTGCTTACTGGCAGGTAATTCGCCTACATTTTCTTCATAATAAATAAGTTTACCGCTTTGCACATAAGGCACAAACATGGCATTCTTGTATTGGTTAAAATAGTTTTGCAGACTGCTTATTCTTCGCTTAGCCAAATTCACATTATAGTCGGTTGAAGCAAGCGGAGAGCAAAAGCCCTTCATAGTAATCTTAATGGTCTCACCACGCTTTAATACATCTTCCATTAAAAGGGCAAAACGTTCCAAATCATTTAACCCTGCCTGCACACTATCCTCAAAAAAGTTCTCTACTTTATTCTCTGCTGCTGTTTTATCAGGGTCTTTCAGGTCTTTGGCAAACTCTTTCAGATATTGCTCGCGCATGGCTAAATAAGCCTCGCAGGTAGCTTTGTAATTCTTTTTGGTAGTAATGGCAAGTGTCTTGGCATCGGGCTGATCGTTATGAAAATATAAGGTAAGTGGTACCAATACTTTCATCTGATTAATAGATATCATCGCACTATCAACAGGTTTCACGAGCGTATCAGGTTTATCGATTACAAGAGGTGTAATGGCAAAAGCATAAATATCATTGCAACAACTTTGTTTCTCTTCAAAATAAGAACCCACGCGGTTTGATGAGATATAGGCTTTATCTTTCTTGCTGTTATTACTGTAATAAACATCATTTAATGGACTATTTATCGGATAGCCTGCATTCTCAGGTGCTTTAAAGGCATCTGTTTTATAATCGCTTTTAAAAACATCAAAGCCGCCCAAGCCTTTATGATGGTTGGAACTGAAGTATAAAGTCTGTGTAACAGATTCAAAGTAGGGAGTTTTCTCTTCCTCATAACTGTTAACAAGCTTACCTGCATTTATAGCTTCCCCATACGTCTCATCCGAAGTTCTTTTGCAATACCATATATCCATGCCTCCCTGTCCACCACTCCGGTCGGATGAAAAGAATAAATAGGTTTCTTTATTCAATTCAGCTAAACAAGGTTGTGTGGTGTTAGAACCTTCTGTGTTTACAGGAGCTCTAAGCATTTCGGGTGTTGCCCATTTGCCGTTTATATATTTAGCGCTGTATAGTTTGCAGGTAAAATCAGATGCGTTTTTTTGCTTGCAACGCGAAAAGATAATCTCCGTATAATCTTTATTAAAACAGGAGTTAGCATTATGTACCCCTTGTTTATTAATGATAGAATCTATTTCCATAGCACGCTGCCATTTTTGATTCTCTCTTTTAGAGGTAAATATTTTATTAAAAGATAAATCAGTTTTCTTGTCTTTATCTTTCTTATCACGCAGAGAAGAAAAGTATAAAAGGCTGTCAACCTCTATGGGCGCATATTCCGACACCTTAGAGTTTACATTGGTATCTAAATGTTCTATCTTAATGGGTAAAGGATTCTTAATAAGTATCTGCGCCAAATCACACGACTCACTTTCCAGCTTGGCTTTATCAGCCATCTTCTTCATTTTCTCGTCTCTGCTCTTTTTGTATTTAGCAACAAACTTCACAAAGTATTTCTTTGCCTGTTTATACTGCGCTTTGCTTTTAAGCAACTCTCCTAACCAATAAATAGTTTCAGGATAATGGTTCCCGTTATCTATCTTAAAAACCTTTAAATACCAATAATAAGCTATGTCATTATCAAAGTTTAAACGACTAGCGGTAGCATATAAATACTGATATTCAAGATTTGAGGAGTCTTTTAAAATAACCTGATTATACAATTGTGCAGCAGAGAAATAATCTTTCTCATTCATTGCAATAACACCTTGCTTTAGCAACTTCTTTAAGGTTTGCGAGAAGACTTGTTGTTGAATAAAGAACAGGAGAAATACCGATAAGAATATATAAATGCATTTTCTATTCATATACTACATATCAACAGGGCAACTACGTTTTTTAGGCGTAAACACAGGTGGTTTGTTAATGATGTAAAGTAAAGAAACTTCTATAGCACCTCTTTCGTTGGTTGCAGCCTTAAAGTTTGACGTATTAATATCATAAGCCACTCCGCAACGAAGCCTTTTATAATCCATACCTAACAATAGAATAAATGCATCTTGCAAACGTGCTGATAATCCTGCGTTTACAGATATATTATCTTTTTTATCCAACACATAAGCAATTCTTCCGGCTAAGATAGTTTCATGGAAAGGTCCCTGATGTTCGTACATAGCATCCAAATGCAAATACAATAATTCTTTTATAGGATATTTAAAGTTTACATACGAGTTAGACTTCATATATAAATCAACTCCCTCTGTTTTAAAGAAAGAAACATTTGGGCGGGTAAGGTGTGAAAGGCTTGTACCTGCTGATATATAACCCAAGCCTTTTAATTTATACTGGGCCGCTAAACCTGTGCCTAAATCAAAATAAGTTTTAGATTGCGTAGGGTAATACTCTCCCGAAGGAAGCGTTGGATCATAAGCATCACCATTAAACTGGTCATCATACGTAAGTTTTTTTGTATTAAAAGAAAGGTTGCTTACTCCTGGAGATATCCCTAACGAAACACTTAAGTTAGTATCTCCTTTAAACTTTTGAATGTAAGACAAAGGAATGTAAAACTGATTGATGGTATAACGACTATCACCCGAATTATCATTATTAAAAATTACGCCTGCGCCAACAGTACCATATTGAGAAAGCACATTATTATATTTGGTATCTCCGCATATAGAAAAGGTAGTATAATTTACAGGCACTGTTCTCCATTGGTTTCTAAAGGCACCTGCCACACGATAATCTCCATCAAACATACCGGCTTGTGCAGGGTTTAGATACAAGGGGTTTGCCCAGAATTGAGACAAGTGTATATCTTGAGCAAAAGCCCTCATCCCCAACCCTTCTCCCAAAAGGAGAAGGGAGATGGTAAGTAATATAAAACTACTCTTTTTCACTTGATGCTAATTTAGGCATTTTTTTATTACGGGATAGTTAATAGCTTGTTGTTATTTAACACCCGAGCCTTTTTAGGCGAATACTATAGTACCACTAAAAAAGCAAACAACTAACAAACTATAAATTTGTACTTTTGGCGCGCTTAAATTACATCGAATGAAATTAGATATCTCTAAAAAAACAATCTCTGTTCTTGCAATATCAGCTTTACTTGTTGCCTGTGGTGGTAAAGAAAAAGGGAATTCTTCTTTTCAATTATCGGGTACGTTTACTAATGCCACTAAAGGAGATGTTGTGTACTTTGAGGAGTTAGCACCGGGTGCAAAGATTGTTTTAGATTCAGCTACCATAGATGATAAAGGAAACTTTGCTTTTACACACGCATCTCCTTCGGCAGGTTTTTATCGTGTAAAAGTAACCGAGCAAAACTTTGCCATGCTGGTATTAGATTCTACACAAAAGATAACCCTTACAGGCGATTTTAAGAACCTTGGTAACACCTATAAAACAGAAGGTTCTGAAGACACCGAGATGTTTTTAGAATTTAATAAGCTGGGAAGAGAAATTCAACAACGTACTGATTCGATGCAACAGGCATTTCAGGCAAGAGTGGGTACTATGAAAATGGATTCTGTGCGCATGGATTCTCTTAACGTGGTTTTTGGCAAAGTGTATAATACCATGATTGATAATTATCAGGAACGTTTTGCGGGTTTGGTAACCAAGTGTAAAGAATCGTTGGCCGTGCTGGCAGGTATTCAGCAGCTGAACCCTGATAAATACCTGAATTTATATAAAGAGGTAGAAGCAGCACTTAGTGCTAAATATCCTACCAGTAAATATTTGCTAAATCTTAAAAAAGATATTATGGCTTTCGAAATGCAGGCTAAAAAAGAAAGCAGTTTGGCTATAGGCTCTCTTGCGCCTGATTTCACTTTACCAACTCCTGATGGAAAACCCTTGGCTCTTTCCTCTTTTAAAGGTAAAGTTGTGTTGATAGATTTTTGGGCATCATGGTGCGGCCCCTGTCGTAAAGAAAACCCAAACGTGGTGGCTATGTATAAAAAGTATCACGCCAAAGGCTTTGAAATATTTGGTGTTTCGTTAGATGATAATAAGGATAAATGGATGAAAGCTGTTGAAGCGGACGGTTTGGTTTGGAACCACGTTAGCGATTTAAGAGCCTGGGAGAATGCTGCTGCCAGGCTTTATGGCGTAACACAAATACCTTTTGCCCTGTTGCTTGATAAACAAGGAAAAATTGTAGGTAAAGACCTGCGTGGAAAAGAATTAGATGCTAAAATTGCTGAAATGATTGCTGCTAAATAAATTTAAGCAGTACTACTTACCTAAATCATCAAAGCTAACACTGCTTCCATCTGCACTATCAGGGGCAGTTTCTACCACAGGAGCATTCTTTTTGATGAAATCAATGGCATCATGAAAGTTTTCAGTAAACTTTTCAAAATCCTCTTTGTACAAAAACAATTTATGTTTCTCAAAAACAAATGTACCATCATCGTTAAAGCGTTTTTTGCTTTCGGTTAAGGTAAGGTAGTAATCGCCTGCACGGGTTGAACGCACATCAAAAAAATAAGTACGTTTACCTGCCCTCACAGATTTAGAGTACAATGCTTCTTCGTTATATTTTCTGTTATCGTCTGCTCCCATATAGTTGTTTTTTACAAAATGATAAACAAATGTATAAATAATCTGTTAAAAAACAATATTTAGCAGTTAAATTAAATAATATAGACGATTAAACTCTTTTCGTTAAAACATTTGGGCATTTTGGCATATTACTATCGTTGGATATATGCCCTACTTACGTGTTTCTTCACTAATTTACTGGTGAGTTTGGTTTGTTTTCACGAAAAAACCTATAGTAGTATTACTAAAATGATTATTCTTTTCATTTCGGAACAGTAAAGTAATAGAATTACTCTATCTTTGTTTTTTTCAAAGATATGAAAATAAGACCAATAATATTAGCAATAACGGGGGGAGCGGGTATGTCTATTAAGCTACTTGCCGACATAACGCCTAATTTTATAGGTATAGAAAACCTTACATCGGCTCAAAAAAACGTATTATTAATAGTATCATTTATAGTTTTCGTATCTGGTATATGGGATTATTATATTGAAAAGAAAGAGAAAAGAGAAAAGGAATATAAAGAGTTAAAAGTAAAGGTTCAAAATGCTATTAATAAGTTTAGTTCAGATTTTACTTTTGGGTTTAGTATAACTATTGCTTCTTCTTATATAAAAACTAAGGTTATATATAATCATTTTAAAAACGAAAAGCATATAATAAAATGCCTTGCTGAACTTAACTCTATTATTTATAAAACGGAATATGAAATAAGGGAGCTTATTAGAAAAAATGTACCAGACTTATGTATTTTAAATAGTAATGATGAGATTTTGGCAATAATAAGATTTACAAAATTAAACAACGGAAACAACCTTAATGGCGAACAATTTGTAGATGATACACCGTATTTATATGATACTAATGGTAATTTTTTAGGCATACTTAGAGAATATAAATATGTTATTGATGCAAAAGGAATATATAAAGGCGAGTTAATTATGGTATTAGGTAGTTTTTACGCTGTACCTTATACAAGTGGCTGGACGGCACGTTTTGAACCCTTGCCTAATATAATTTTTACTAAAAACGAGGTAGAAAATTTTAAAAATTTTCTACCTACTGAAATGATTTTACAGCAATTACCCGAATGCAAACCGAAAATAGTTTTAGATACAATATGAATATAGTAGAAATATCAAATAAGTTCCCAACTGAACTGCATTGTATAGAGTATGCGGAGAAATTACGGTGGGGTAAAAAACCTAAATGCGCCTACTGTGGTGGCACAGACTTACAAAACCGTAACAAGGATATGCGGCATAGGTGCAGGGCTTGCAGTAAAAGCACATCTGTAACCATTAATACGCCTCTGCATGATACACGCATACCATTACGCACATGGTTTTTTGCGGTATCAATAATAACGGATGCTAAAAAAGGTTTATCCGCGCACCAACTAAAAAGAAATATTGATGTAAGCTACCCTACTGCTTTTAATATGTACCATAAAATACGCGAACTAATGGCAGATGAGAATAAGGATATAGAAGATTTGGAGGGCGTTATAGAAATGGACGAAACTTACATAGGAGGAAAGCCCCGTAAAATGAACGACCCATGCTTTAAACCTAAAAAACGTACTGAATTAGATAAACAGATAAACGAACTAAAGGGCGAAGGGTTTAATTTTACTCCCAAAGGTAAAAGTAAAGCTAAGTGCCAACCTGAACCAAAAAGGGGGCGTGGTACTGATAATATTCCGGTAGTTGGTATAGTTGAACGTGGCGGCGATGTAGTTGCTCAGGTAATGAAAACAATATCATACGATAATTTAAAGGATATGGTTAAAAAATACGTTAATGAAGATAAAAGTGTATTAGTTACCGATAGTTTACCCGCTTATAATTCCATGAAAAAGATAATTAACCATATTAAAACCGACCATAGCAGGTTATATTCTTATAGAGGGGTAAACAGTAATAGTATAGAGAGTTTTTGGGCAATAATTGAAAGGGGTATAATGGGGCAATATCATAGTGTAAGCCCTAAGATGTTACCTAACTATGTAGCCGAGTTCGTTTATAAATATAATAACCGTAATAAAAATGACAAAATGTTTAGTGAAATGCTTAAAAAACTCGTTAATCCTATTAATTAACTATTCCGAAGAATTAAGTACAAAAGTTTCTGCATTGTTTATTTGTTATTTTATAGCAACGAGATGTTTTTGATATATTTGAGGGGATGAAACGCACCCTATTGCTTTTATTGTTTAGTTATGCTGCGTTGGGGCAAACTGACTCTATACATAAAACCTATTATAAGAGCGGTAAACTATATATGGAAACCCCTTATATCGATGGTCAAAAAAATGGAGTGGAAAAATATTATAATGAGAGTGGTAAATTACTAATAGAAAACCCTTATACCAACGGTCAAGCAAATGGAGTGCGCAAATACTATTCTGAGAGTGGTCAATTACAAAGGGAAATACCTTTTACTAATGGTCAAGAAAATGGAGTGGACAAAACCTATTATAAGAGCGGTAAATTAAAATGGGAAAACCCTTATACTGATGGCAAAATAAATGGAGTTAAAAAAGAATATTATGAGGACGGTAAATTGAAGGCGGAATATTTTATTACCAATGGGCAACTAGGTGGGGCGAAACGGTATGATAAGCAGGGTAAATTAGTAAAGTAATTTAGATATTGTTTGCATTAGGGATTGCAACGAAAATCCTTTTGTGAGGCACGAGCAAAAGATTGAAGTGAAAAGCCCGACCTTTGTAACCAAAGGAAACGCCAAATAAGTAAATGAAAAGAGTAAAATACATATTGTTTTGTTTCCTGCTTATGGGCGCTTGCTTTTGCTATACGCAAAACAAAGATTCTTTGTGGAAGTTGTATACTAATACATCACAAAGTGATACCAACCGCCTGAAAGCTATGTATGATATTGCATGGGCATATATATATACCAACCCCGATTCGGCTATTATATTGGCAGAGCAACAACTACAATTGGCTGAGAAAACCAATCAGAAAAAGTACGAAGGCACTGCGTTTAAAACTATTGGTACTGCGTACCTAAATAAAGATAACTCACAAAAAGCTTTAGATTATTTAGTAAGAGCTTTAAAAGTAAATGAAGAAATTGGCGATAAACAAGGCATCGGTTCTTGTTCTAATAACATTGGAGCTGTTTATCAATACCAGTCTAATTATACCAAAGCCTTAGCGTATTATTTAAAGAGTTTAAAAATAGCCGAAGAACGGAGAGATAAACCATCTATAGGAGCGTGCTACAGCAACATAGGGCTTGTGTATAGCAATCAGCATGATTATGAAAATGCGTTAGATTTTCATTTTAAGTCTTTAAAAATAAGAAAAGTTCTTAGTGATAAACAGGGCATAAGCACCAGTTATAGCAATATTGGTATTGTTTACAGTAGTAAAAAAGATTACGCAAAGGCTTTAGAATATCAGTTGAAAGCCCTTAAAATAAGTGAAGAGATTGGAGATAAAAGTGGCATAGCTACTGATTATATTAATATCGGGGCTGTTTATATGGAGCAATCTGATTATGCAAAAGCGTTAGAATATGATTTAAAATCGGTAAGAATAAGAAAAGAAATAGATGATAAACAAGGTACCGGCTTTTGTTATAATACATTGGCAGAACTTTATAATAAATTAGAAGATTATGAGTTGGCGATTATGTATAGCGGTTATAGTCTGCAAATAGCCAAAGAAATTGAAGATATTGATATGGAACGGGAAGCCTATCAAAACTTGGCTACTGCATATAACAAAACAGGTAAGTATAAAGATGCTTATGACTATCATGTAAAATACATGGCAATATCAGACAGTATTTTTAATACGGATAATAGTAAAGCACTTGGAGATTTAAAAACCAACTTTGAAGTAGAGAAAAGAGAAGCCGAATTAAAAGCCATAGCAGATACGCAGCAAGCCATCTCTAATGTAGAAAAGAAAAGACAGCAATTTGTTATATACGCAGGATCGGCTCTATTTATATTGGTATTTATTTTTGCTGCGTTTATCTTTAATCGGTTTAAAGTAACTCAAAAGCAAAAGCGCATTATTGAGAAACAAAAACACTTGGTAGAAGAAAACCAAAAAGAAATTATAGACAGTATTAACTATGCAAAAAGATTACAACAAGCTATTTTACCCGCTGATGCTGAAATAAAAAAACACCTTCCTGATAGCTTTATATACTATAACCCTAAAGGAATAGTTGCCGGAGATTTTTATTGGATGGAACATTTAGATGATGTAACCTACATTGCCGCTGCCGATAGTACAGGGCATGGTGTGCCGGGTGCTATGGTAAGCGTTGTATGCAGTAATGCTTTAAATAGAGCAGTAAAAGAATTCGGATTACGCGATACAGGAAAAATATTAGATAAAACCCGTGAACTTGTTTTAGAAACCTTTGCCAAAAGCGGTGAAGAAATAAAAGATGGGATGGATATTTCTCTTTGTGGAATAAATACGCATACAAACAAAATGCAATGGAGTGGTGCTAACAACCAGCTATTATACATTAAGAATAAGGGTACAGAACTATTGGAAATAAAAGCCGATAAACAACCTATTGGTAAAACAGAATACCCCAAACCGTTTACTTCTCACACATTAGAGCTACAAAAAGGAGATACTATTTATTTAATGACAGACGGTTACCCCGATCAGTTTGGTGGAGATAAAGGGAAGAAATATAAATACAAGCAGTTAGAAGATTTATTATTAGCTAACAGTAATAAACCTTTAGAAGAACAGAAAAATATTCTTTCCCAATCCTTTGATAACTGGAAAGGTAAATTGGAGCAAGTAGATGATGTTACCATCATTGGGATTAAGATAAATTAACTTTCTTAAAATTAAACTACTTGATTTTATAATAATCAAAGAGGCATGAACCTAAAACACATATATCATTTATACAGCAGGGCAGGGTTCGGTATTTCTATTCAGGATGCACAAAAAATCCAATCAAAAAAGGTAGATGAAGTAGTTGATACGCTCTTAAATATAGATGGTAAGCCGGGTTATTTAAACTGTGTTCAACTCAGTGAAATTCCTTCGCGTGATGAAGTAAAGGGTATGTCTAAAGAAGAGAAAAAAGAATTAGGCAAAAAATCCCGTGATAGGATTCAGGCAATGAATACAACTTGGGTTAAGCAAATGGTTACCTCCACTACTCCGCTTATAGAAAAGACAACTTTATTTTGGCATGGTCATTTTGCGTGCAGGGTTGAAAACCCATATACCATGCAACAGTTGCATAATATCCAACGTCAGTTTGTTTTTTCTCCTTTTAAAGATTTGTTAGTTGCTGTTTCCCAATCACCTGCTATGCTACAATTTTTAAACAACAATCAAAACAGAAAGCAACATCCTAACGAAAATTTTGCACGTGAGTTGATGGAGCTCTTTACCATTGGCAGAGATAATTATACCGAACAGGATATTAAAGAATCTGCCAGAGCACTTACCGGATGGGGCTTTAGTCCTGATACGTATGAATTTATTTTTAGGGATAGAGCGCACGATGACGGAGTAAAAACCTTTATGAAACAAACAGGTAATTATTCAGGAGAAGATATTATCAATATTATTCTCAATCAAAAACAAACGGCTGTTTATTTGTGCAGAAAGTTCTACCGTTTTTTTGTGAATGAAGTTGTTGATGAAAAACACATTGCAGAATTAGCTGATTATTATTTCCAAAATAAGTATGATACAGGCAAGCTCCTAAGAAAATTATTTACAAGCGATTGGTTTTACGAGGATGTAAATATTGGTGCAAACATTAAATCTCCTGTTGAGTTTGTTGTTGGGTTCTCTAAGTCATTTGGCGTGATTCCTCCCGATGGTGCTTTACTTAAAATGCAAAAGGCATTAGGTCAGATTTTATTTTATCCACCTAACATAGCAGGTTGGGCAGGTGGCAGAAACTGGATTGACAGTTCTACTTTGTTGCTGCGTTTAAAAGCTCCTTCGCTTATTTTAAATGGTGGTAAGATTGATATTGTAGAGAAAGATGATATGCCTGAAGAATCTTTCGACTTACCTGAAACCATAAAAATAAATCTAGATGAAAAGCCTTTTTATGCTGATATGAAACCCAATGACTTAATAGAAAGTTTATTGTTGCCTAAACTGGATGATAACAAGAAGAATATTTTACTAAGTAATACACCTACTAATAAGCAGTTGGTATTGAAGATAGTTTCTATGCCCGAATATCAACTATGTTAGGATAATGGAAAGAAGAAGTTTTATAAAACGAACAAGCTTAGCTACTGCCGCTTTGTGGATACCAAACTTTCTAAAGCCATTAGAAAACTTTATAGCAGATGAATACCGAAACCTTGTTATTATTCAACTATCGGGAGGGAATGATGGGTTGAATACGGTTATTCCTTTTGAAAATGATATTTATTACAATGCACGTAAAACAATTGCCATCCCAAAAAACAATGTATTAAAGCTTACAAATGATTTAGGTTTCCATCCTTCTATGAGTGGCTTGAAGGGTTTATATAATGATGGCTTGATGTGTGTGATAAATAATGTAGGATATCCAAACCCCAACCGTTCACACTTCCGCTCTATGGATATTTGGCAAAGTGCAACCGATGCCAATGAATATAAAAACACAGGCTGGATAGGACGTTATTTAGATTCGTCTTGTAGTGAGTGCAACCATCCCTACCTTGCCATAGAACTTGACCAGACTTTATCTTTAGCATTAAAAGGAGATGCAAAAAAAGGAATTGCTGTAAACAATCCTCAACAATTATACAATGAAACACGCGAACCCTTCTTTAAACAACTGAAAGATTTAGCTCCCGACAAAGACCACGATAACGTAGCTTATTTATACAAAACAATGGCAGAGACTTATGCATCTGCCGAGTATATTTTTGAGACAAGCAAAACGTATAAAAACAATTACGAGTATCCGAAAAATAACTTAGCTAAACAACTAAAAGAGATTGCTACGTTTATTGAATCAGGTTTAAACACAAGAGTTTACTACGCTTCTATGGGTGGCTTTGATACGCACGTAGGACAATTAAACAGGCAAGAAAAACTACTAAAAGATTTCTCAGAAGGAGTTACTGCATTTATTCAGAATTTAAAAAGCATGAATAAACTGAATTATACAACGGTAATGGTATTCTCTGAATTTGGCAGACGCGTAAATCAAAATGCAAGTAACGGTACTGACCACGGTACAGCCAACAATGTATTTATATTAGGTTCTTCGTTAAAGAAAAAAGGTTTTTATAATACTGCTCCCGATTTAACTAACTTAGATGAAGGCGATATTAAATATCAAATAGATTTTAGAAACATTTATGCAACGCTGCTAAACAATTGGCTAAAGGTTACTCCTGATAAAATTATCGGGCAGCATTTTGATTACCTTAATTTTGTTTAGTAAATATTTACTTCCCGCTCTAAAACAACACCAAAGGTGTCTTTAACGGTATCTAAAATTTGTTGAGAGAGATTATATATTTCTTCTCCTTTTGCTGTACCATAATTAACCAACACTAATGCCTGATTTACATGCACACCTGCATCGCCAATGCGTTTGCCTTTAAAGCCACAATGCTCAATTAACCAACCGGCAGCCAGTTTACAATTACCGTTATCTAAAGTATAAGCAACCAGATTAGGAAATTGCTGCTTCAACTCATCATGCTTTTGTTTACTTACTTCGGGGTTTTTAAAGAAACTACCCGCATTGCCAACCTTGGCAGGGTCGGGCAGTTTAGAGCTTCTTATATGTATAACCGCATCGCTAATAGCTTTAATAGTTGGTTCAACTCCCATTGCTTTTAGTTCCTGCTCAATAGCGCCATACGAAGTATTAAACAAAGGTTTTTTATTCAGTTTAAAAACAACGGATGTAAT
>CAJCJB010000253.1 GCA_903970545.1 Candidatus Saccharimonadota bacterium
CGAAGCTGCCGACCAGATTGCGAAAGCAGGTTTGGGTGTTACTAGTGCCATTGGTATTGGCGGAGACCCTATTATTGGCACACCTACCAAAGATGCTATTGAACTTTTAATGAATGACCCTGAAACCAAAGCTATTGTTATGATTGGTGAGATTGGCGGAAACTACGAAGCCGAAGCTGCCCGTTGGATAAAAGCCAATGGCAACAAAAAACCTGTGGTTGGTTTTATTGCAGGACAAACTGCGCCTAAAGGACGTACTATGGGTCATGCCGGTGCCATTGTAGGCGGTGCTGAAGATACAGCACAAGCCAAAATGCAAATTATGCGCGAGTGCGGCATACACGTAGTTGATTCCCCTGCTGCTATCGGTAAGACTATGGCTGCCGTATTAAAAGGAGACAAAGTTTCTGCTTAAACACCTTTCTCCATACATATCTCGGCAACGATGTTAGTTCTTTACCTCAAGGAAATAAAAAGTTTTTTAACCTCACTTGTCGGCTACATTGCCATTGGTATTTTCCTAACCATTACCGGACTTTTCTTGTGGGTTATAGGTTCCGATAGTTCGGGTGGGTACAATATTTTAGATAATGGCTTCTCTACCTTAGAACCTCTGTTTACCATTGCACCTATTGTTTATTTATTTTTAATTCCTGCAATAACCATGCGCAGCTTTGCCGAAGAAAAAAAGACCGGCACTATTGAATTATTGTTTACACGCCCAATAACAGAATTACAAATCATCTTAGCCAAATACTTTGCGGGAGTTACCTTAGTTACTATTTCCTTATTACCAACCTTGTTCTATTATTATTCGGTTTACAAATTGGGGTTACCTGTAGGAAATATTGACAGCGGCGGAACCTGGGGTTCTTACATTGGTTTGTTATTACTGGGTGCTGGCTTTGTGGCTATAGGCATTTTTGCTTCTTCGCTTACTGATAATCAGGTAATAGCATTCATATTAGCTATGGTACTTTGCTTTGTTTGCTTTAGTGGCTTTGATTATATTGGTCAGTCGGGCATTGCAGGAAAGATGGAACCGCTTGTTGTAGGACTAGGTATTAACCAACATTACGCGTCACTAAGTAGGGGAGTTATAGATACGAGAGATGTACTATATTTTTTTAGTTTGATTTCTTTCTTTGTTTTATTAACCCGCTTTATGCTGGATAAACGTAAGTGGCAATGAAGAGTACCAAATCAAAACAGATATTTCAGTTAGTAGCCTGGCTGCTTATATTAATACTGCTCAACTTTGTAGGTTCTTATTTCTTCAAGCGTTTCGACTTAACCAGTGAGAAACGTTATACCCTGAATCCTTCAACCATTGAAATGCTTAAAAAGCTGGATGATGAAGTATACGTAAAAGTATATCTGGAAGGAGATTTTAATTCAGCTTTTACCCGTCTGAGAAATGAAACAAAAGAGATGCTGGATGAATTCAGGGTTTATGCTAAGAAGGGTTTAAACTATGAGTTCATTAATATATATGATCAAAAAAATAAGGCAGATATAGAAAGTGTTCAGCGTGAATTATATAATAAAGGCATTGACCCAACAGAACTAAGAACCAAGACGGGAAAGGGAGAGCAAACACAAATACTTTTTCCGGGTGCGGTAGTGTACTATAAAACCAGAGAAGGCATTTGGCAAATATTTAATAAACAAGATGGTATTCCCGCCGAGCAATGTGTAAACAATTCTGTTCAGAATTTAGAGTATGGCTTATCAAATACTATTCGCAAGATAGAAGAACCTGTTCGTCCGAGAGTGGCTTTTATAAGAGGGCATCATGAACTGGATACCAATCAAACAAAAGACCTTTACTTCGCGCTTAGCGAGTATTATGATGTTGAGTATATTAAAATAAACCAACGTTTAAAGGCTCTAAAGCCTTATTCAGCTATTATTTTTGCTTGGCCTGATACGGTTGTAAGTGAAAAAGATAAATTTATAATTGACCAATACATTATGAACGGGGGGAAAGTTTTATGGTGCTTAGAGCCTGTTTATACCAACTATGATTCACTTAAACTAAAAGGTTACACGCTTGGCTTAAATAACAATATTAATTTGGATGATATTTTGTTCTATTATGGTGTTCGTGTAAATCCTTCTTTGGTTCAGGATATGCAATGTGGTTATATTCCTATTAACAGAGGTTTTAAAGGTGGAGCAGCTGATTTACAAATGTTCCCCTGGATATATAAACCTATGGTTATGCCGCAAGGTAATCATCCTATTACAAAGAACCTTGAATTAATACGTTTTGAATTTGCCGGATATATGGATACCGTTAAAGCAGATGGCATTAAGAAAACAGTGTTATTATCCTCTTCTAAGAACTCAAGAGTGCAGGCTGTTCCGGCACGGATAACTTTATCTACAGTGAATTCTCAATTAAACGAAAAGCAATTTACCAACGGCAATAAACCTATGGCTGTTTTGCTGGAGGGAAGTTTTAGATCAAATTATCAAAACCGTTTAACTTATCAGATAGCAAAGGATAGTTCTATTGGGTTCAAAGAAAAAAGTAAACCAACTGCTATGATTGTAATTTCTGATGGAGATATTATTAAAAACGATTTTAATTACTCAACCTTATCAATCAGTCCGCTTGGTTACGACCGATACATGAAACAGCAGTTTGCTAATAAAACATTTCTGCTTAACTGTATGAATTATTTAATAGATGGTCCGCAATTAATGAGTGTACGTACGCGGGAAGTAAAACTACGTTTATTAGACAGAAAGAAAATAGGCTTGGATAACCCGCTCAAATGGAAATTATATAATGTGTTGTTTCCTTTATTTATTATTATTACATCAGGTGCTGTGTTATCTAGTTTAAGAAGAAAGAAATTTACATCCTCTAAATGAAAAAGAACAGATTAGTAATCTTATTATTGGTAACGCTTGTTGCTATAGCAGTTTTTATTATCTCAAAAAACAAGCACAAAACATTAACTGGCAATGATGCCGATTTTGCTATACCCGATACTGCCAGCATAGATAAATTATTTATAGCCAATAAGCGTGGAGCTACTGCTTTACTGGAAAAAGATAATAAAGGTAATTGGACAATAAATGGGAAATATCCTGCACGCAGAGACTGTATCAGGCTACTTTTAATAACCTTTATGCGTGCACAAATAAAGTTTCCGGCACCACAGGCATCACAAGAAAACCTGTTAAGGGAAATAGCTTCCAAAGGAACTAAGTGCGAAATATATCAAAACAAAAAACTGATTAAAACATGGTATGTCGGGCATGAAACACAAGACTTGAAAGGCACTTTCTGTTTATTGCAAGGGGCTGAAAACGATAAACCTTTTAATACAGTTTATGCAATAGAGCTACCGGGTTTCATAGGAATTATATTACCCCGTTTTTTCATAACAGAAGCTGAATGGCGAGAGCAGAAAGTATTATCTATTACGCCTGATAAAATAAAAAGTGTAACCTTAAATCTTTCTGGCTTTCCTGATTCGTCTTATACTATTAATGTGATGGGTTTACATAAATTTGATGTAACCACACTTTCAGGTAAAAAAATACAGCCATTTGATACGGCTGCCGTACAGCAGTATCTATCCTATTTTATGAACTTGTATGTAGAGTATTGGTATACAAATTCCACTTTACCAGTGATTGATTCAGTAAGAAAAACAAAAGATTTTCTCCAAATATCCCTTACCGACATAAATAATAAAACCGAAGTTTATAAATTTTATCATAAACCACCGGATAAAGGACATGATGAGGATGAAAAAGGCAATAAAATGCCTTATGACCCTGAAAACATGTATATGAAGTTTTGGAACGATGCTGAATTTGCTGCTATTCCAGGTTATACTTGGGGTAAGCTGTTTCAATCATCACACTATTTCTTACCAAAACACACTGTTAAAAAGTAGTTCAAAACTAAAAGTAAGTCAACTGCCGACTTTGCTTCTATAAACTAACTTTGTTCAGTTTAAAAAGACAGACGTATGAACTTTATTGTATCAACTACAATGCTGCTAAAGCATTTAAAATCTATAAATGGTGTATTAAACTCCAGCAATACAATCCCTATTTTAGATAATTTTTTATTTGAAGTAAGCCCAGGTAAGTTAGTGGTTTCTGCATCTGATATGGAAACTACCGTAACTACACAACTTGCAGTAGAGGCCAAAGAAGCCGGAAGTATTGCCATACCTGCTCGTACTTTAGTTGATACGCTAAGTAATTTTCCCGAACAACCTCTTACCTTTTCAATTGATAAAAAGAATTTCGGAATAAAAATTAGTACCGATAACGGAGAATATAAACTTACCGGGCATAATCCCGAAGAATACCCCCGTACGCCAAAATTAGAAGGTGCCGCATCTATCGAAATGAAAACTGATGTATTGGGTACTGCTATTACCAAAACATTATTTGCTACCAGCAACGATGATTTGCGCCCTGTTATGTGCGGCGTATTTTGTCAATTTGCCGAAACCGATACTATTTTTGTGGCAACCGATGCGCATAAATTAGTGCGTTACCGTCGTACCGATGCAAAAGCAACACATGCCGCATCTTTTATAATGCCTAAGAAACCATTAACCTTGTTAAAGAATCTATTGGCAGGTGTGGATGATGTAGTAAGTATCGAATACAACAAAACCAACGCAACCTTTGTTTTTGGGACTACTACACTTATTTGTCGTTTAATTGATGGGAAATATCCAAACTACGAAGCTGTTATTCCTAAACAAAACCCAAATAAATTAACCGTTGACAGAGCTGCTTTTGCAGGTGCTTTAAAGCGTGTAAGTGTATTCTCTAACAAAGCAACCCATCAGGTTCGCTTAAAGATTGCAGGTTCTCAACTTAGTCTTTCTGCCGAAGATTTAGATTTTGCCAACGAAGCCAACGAGCGTTTAACCTGTACCTATGTGGGCGAGGATATAGAAATTGGCTTTAACTCCAAGTTCCTGTTGGATATGATTACCAATATCGAGGGCGACGAAATCCAGATAGAAATGAGCGCCCCAAACCGTGCCGGTATCATTACCGCTACAAAAAAAGATAACCCAGCCGAGGATATTCTTATGTTAGTTATGCCGGTTATGCTTAATAACTAAGCTACTCGTCATTGCGAGGAGGTACGACGAAGCAATCCGCCCCTGTTAGAAGCTATTTCCCTTGTGTACATGACGTTTTCTCTAGTGCGAGCATGTATTTCTCTCGTGTAAGAGATGTTTTCTTTCATGTAAGAAAGAGTTTCTTTAGTGTAAGCAATGATTTCTCGTGTGCGAGCATGTATTTCTCTTGTGTAAGAAATGTTTTCTTTCATGTAAGAGAGAGTTTCTTTAGTGTAAGAAAGCATTTCTCTTGTGTAAGCAATGATTTCTCGTGTGCGAGCATGCACTTTTTAACGTTTATTCACAATAGAACCTCTGTTTTAGGCTTTTGAGTACATTTGCCTTTGGGTTAAGTAAAGAAATATGAAAAAAACAGTATTAATCACAGGTGCAGCGGGCTTTTTAGGCTCTCACCTATGCGACAGGTTCATTAAAGAAGGCTACCATGTTATTGCCATGGATAATCTCATTACAGGCGATATGCGCAACATAGAGCATCTGATGAAGTTAGAGCATTTCGAATTCCATCATCACGATGTTACCAAACACATTCACATTGTCGGTGAGCTTGATTACATCATGCACTTTGCGTCTCCTGCAAGCCCTATAGATTATTTAAAAATACCCATACAAACACTTAAAGTTTCTTCTTTAGGAACACACAATGTACTTGGCTTAGCGCGTGTAAAAAAGGCCCGTGTATTGGTTGCCTCTACCAGCGAAGTGTATGGCGACCCAACGGTACATCCGCAAACTGAAGAGTATTGGGGCAATGTAAACCCTGTCGGCCCTCGTGGTTGTTATGATGAAGCTAAGCGTTTTATGGAAGCTATCACAATGGCATACCATAACACACATCAGGTAGAAACCCGTATTGTACGGATATTTAACACCTACGGCCCCCGTATGCGCCTTAATGACGGACGAGTGTTACCCGCCTTTATCGGTCAGGCATTGCGTGGCGAAGACTTAACCATGTTTGGTGATGGCTCTCAAACCCGTTCTTTTTGTTATGTGAGTGATTTGGTGGATGGTATTTACCGCCTGCTTTTAAGCGATTATGTAATGCCTGTAAATATTGGCAACCCAAGCGAGATAACTATAAAAGAATTTGGCGAAGAGATATTAAAACTAACAGGAGCTAAACAAAAATTAATATCATTAGCATTACCTAAAGATGATCCTAAACAACGTCGCCCTGATATTAGTAAAGCAAAAGCTTTATTAGATTGGGAACCAAAAGTAAACCGTGCAGAAGGATTAAAAATTACCTACGAATACTTTAAATCACTTCCACACGATGAGCTCTTTAAAACCGAACACCGCGATTTAGAAAAACTAAACAAGTAAGTGCGTCACTACAACATTACTGTAAAAGGACATGTGCAAAGCGTATCTTATCGTTTTGCCACCCTTGCCAAAGCTATAAAATTAGGACTTACAGGCTATGTAAAGAATTTACCCAACGGAGATGTTTATATAGAGACAGAAGGCAAAGAAGATAATATAAATAAACTAATTGAGTGGTGTTATGTGGGTCCTCCACGGGCAGATGTTAAAGAAGTATTTGCCGAAGAAAGCGAAGTAAAAGAATACCGAAACTTTGAGATAAAGAAATAAGTTTAATAAAGTTTGTGGTATTATATTTTAAAACATTGATTTACTTCTTTTAATTTGAATAGTAAAGTGCTTAGACTAAATACTTCAGGCCAATCTAGTTGGTCTGCATTGATATTTACTTTGTGGTTTGTTAGTTTTTTCTTTAACGCAGATAATTCTTTCTGGATGTTTCTTTGATTTTGGATGTATTGTTGTCTTGCTTCCATGATAGATTTGTTTTATAAATTATTAATTACATTTTTTCGAGATAACAACGGATATATGATAAAATCTTAATTGAACCACAGGTTACTTACTATCAATACAATAAAAAGCACAAATACAACTGATAAAAAGATGAGCGTTATTTTTAGAGCAGATAATTCTTTTTGAATATTTATTTGATCCTGAATGTATTTTTTTCTTACTTGTATATCCATAATATATTATGTTTTATTATTATATATACGATAACTGGTATTGAATGGATTTAGTTTTTTGTATTTAATAAAAAAAGGAGTGAATAAATCCCCACTCCTTTTTTTAACCTTAATTGTGCTCTGTTACTATCTTTGAACAATAGCACCCATTGTAGTATTTAAAAGATTTACAAGAGAAGTAACAAGAGGTCCATTATTAGTTGAAGTAACCCCGTTTTTTGCTAGGCCTGTACCAATATCGCCTACAAGTTTATTAAAATCAGCAGCAGTTACTTTTTGAGAAATACGGCTGTTATACGCAGGGTTATGGGCATCTGCCATACTTTTTCCACCATAAACATAGGCAGGATTTGTAGAGCCTGTTGCACCACATAAGAAATCAGTAAAGTTTTCACTTAAAGCAGCAAAGCCTGTAGTGTTACCCATACCAACTTCGGCTAATAAAACTGTAAAGTAGGGTTGTAGTTGCGCATCGGCAGCAATTACATAAATAGAGCTGTCTACAACAGAACGTAGAGTTAAACGACCTTTTTCAATAGTTGTTACTGTGCCTGTTGGGGCAGGATCTGTTACCGTAACTGTACCACCTACTTGTGTATACAAAGTAGGACCTGTCGGTGTAGGCGTAGGCGTAGTTGCTGCTGGTGTAGTGGTTGTGTCCTTCTTTTTACAAGAAGAATAAAATAGACTTACTGTTGTTAAACATGCTGCTGCTAAGATTAC
>CAJCJB010000254.1 GCA_903970545.1 Candidatus Saccharimonadota bacterium
ACTTCTTCTTTATTCTCTCTTATAAAGTTTATTTGAAGCATACGTTTTTAAAATTTTAGGCAAATGTAGAAATAAAAAACCCCTCACAAAGCGCTAGGGGTTTAATGTTATACTTGATTAGTAAACCTTATGCCTCTGCAGGAAAAGGAACTACTGATACATAAGAACGGTTATCGCGTTTTTTTCTGAAAACAACTACACCATCTACCAAAGCAAATAAGGTATGGTCTTTGCCCATGCCTACGTTTTCTCCCGGATGATGCGTAGTACCGCGCTGACGAACAATAATGTTGCCATTAATGCAGCCTGAACCGCCGAATATTTTAACGCCCAAACGTTTGCTGTGCGATTCGCGTCCGTTTTTTACTTTACCTTCACCTTTTTTGTGTGCCATTTTATTTAATTTTATTTATTAATCTTCTTTTTTCTTAGTAGCTTTTTTCACAGTAGCCTTTTTAGCAAGAGCTTTCTTTGCAGCTGGCTTTTTAGCCACAACTGTTTCTTCTTCTACTTCAGCAACCGGAGCAGCAACCACAGGCTTTTTAGACCTGATTACAAACTCATGTTTTTTAGCATCTAATTTTTCTTTTACAGTTTCACCTTTACCTAAGATACCTTGTACCAAGATTTGCGTTAAATCCTGACGGTGCCCGTTTAGTTTTTGGTAAGTTTTTCTACGTTTCTTTTTAAATACAAGCACTTTGTCTCCACGTAAGTGCTGTACTACAGTAGCTGCTACTTTAGCTCCCTCTACTTTTGGGCTGCCAATGGTTATTTTGCCTTCATTGTCAATTAACAATACATCGTCAAACTCCACATCGGCGCCTTCGTTAGCCTTTAGGCGGTGAACGTATACTTTATTTCCACGTTCCACTTTAAATTGTTGCCCGGCTATATTTACAATTGCGTACATATTTTGTTTTTTATTTGTTTACCCTTTTAAATGCTACAAAATGTAGTAAGCAATTTTTAGGGAGGGCAAATTTAGGAAAACATTTTTATTCTACAAAATCATATTTTCCTTTTGTTTATAAGCCAAACTCCGCCCAAAACAATAAAAATAGCTGCTATTTGCCAGTTGGATATAATCTCGCCATCAAATATACCCCAGCCTACAGCTACTATGGGTATAATATATGTACTTGATGCGGCAAAAACAGCCCCTGATACTTTTATTAACTGGTTAAAGAATATTACAGATAAAGCAGAGCCTACAATGCCTAATATACTAATATAACCTAAACTTGGCAGTGCATTTTTTTTGGTTTCCATTACGTAGATAAAATCAGTACTGAATAAATAAATTAATGCTACTGGACCGATAAATGCAAAAGACCAGGCTGTTGCAGCAACAGAATTCATACCTGCCAAGAAATATTTAATACAATTTACGCTAATAGCATAGCAAACAGTAGCCAGTACTACTAAAAGCGCGTATTGAATACCATTCTCCTGCTGCGGGTTCTTATCAGAGGAAAGCAAGAGTAAAGCCCCACCAAAAGCCACCAAAATACCCGCAATTTGCAGCGGAGTCGATTTGTTTCTAAAGGCTATCCAGCCAATAATAACCGTAAAAAGAGGGGTAAGTGCATTTAGCATACCAGCCAGACTGCTGCTAATGCCTGTTTCTGCTCTGGTAAATAAAAAAGCAGGTATTAAGTTTCCAAAAACGCCTGCTAGAACTAGACCTACCCAATACTTCTTAAATTTTATTTTGCGATACTTGATTAAAAACGGGAGAAGAAAAAGTGATGCAATACTGATGCGCAAAGCCGCAACCTGATTGCTGCTAAAAGCTTCTAAGCCACGTTTCATTAAAATAAAAGAACTGCCCCAAACCAAAGCCAGTGCAAATAAAATAATCCATTTGGTTTTGTTAGGAGACATACTTTTTAAAGGAGAGCAAATGTAAGAGTTAAAGTATATAATCAGGAATTGTAAGTCTATTTACTTTTTCTGCCTTCAAGTTCATCAACGGCCATTTGCCCAACTAAACTTCCAATAGCAACACCCATTCCACCCATACGTACTGCACAAACCACATTTTTAGTAATGTGTTTTATAATAGGTTTTTTTTCTGAACCAACACCCATTATACCACTCCAGCGTTGCTCTATTTTATAGCTTTGTTTTGGTAAGATATTTTGTTTTAAGATTTGCTCTAATTTATTTTGAATGATTTCTGTAAGCCGCATATCGGTAGTTTCTTCCCCTTTAAAATCAAGATTTCTCCCACCTCCAAATAAAATCCTGTTATCAATATTCCTAAAATAGTAGTACCCTTGCTGATAATGAAAAGCTCCTTTTAGTTTTAAGCCTTTAATAGATGATGTTATTAAAACCTGTGCTCTCGCCGGTTTTACATCTAAATCGGGAAGTAATTGTTTAGCGAAGCCATTAGTGGCAATAATTACTTTTTTACTTGATATACTTAAATTATTTTTTAAAGATATTTCAACATGGGTTTTAGTGTCGTTTATTTTATCCACTTCTATATTGTTTAAAATGGTAATACCTTTTTGGTAAGCAATACCCAATAAAGCTTGCATCATGCTTCCGGTATTAATCTGTCCTTCATAGTTATTCTTTATGCAGTATTTAAAACCTGCTAAACTACTTTGTTTGATTTTAGTTTTATCAACGTTATAAACCATTTTTAATCCAATGGTGTCTTTCATCTTCTTGTTGAAGGAAGAAATTACATCAGCACTGGCTTCAAAGTCACTCTTGATATCAAAAACTTCAAACCCACCTAATTGTTGGTAACTTATGATATCATCTTTTAATAGCTTTCTCAGCTTATTTAATCCTTTATAACGAAGCAGAACGGTTTCCCAAACTGTATTTTCTTCAATGCGTGTAATATCATCTTTTAGTTCCGAAACACTGCCAAAACAGCAAAAACCTGCATTTTTAGTGCTTGCTCCGTTAGGTAAAATACCCCTCTCAATAACTAAAACTTTTGCTTTCGGAAACCTTGTTTTATAATCAATGGCTGCATTTAATCCTACAATTCCACTACCTATTACAAGCAGGTCTATTTTGTTGAAATACGTTTGCTTTTCCCAATAGCTTAATATCATTAAGTTTTTTAAATTTGCGCAAAAATACGCATTTAGAGCTATTATTCTTTTAATGAAATCCCCTTCCAAGTCTATACTTGTTGCATTAGTATTGTTTTTGTCTTTTTTTGTAAAAGCACAACAGCCTCCCCCTCCGCAAACACCAGGCCCCCCTCAGCCATTACCCGTGCAAGGTAAAATAGAAGATGATAATGGAGCTATGAATGGAGCGATTATTACTGTGACTCAGGGAGGAAAAACAATAACCACTATTACTACCGGTGCAGATGGCAAATACGCTTTTCAAGTGCCCTTGGGTAATGATTATATGGTAAGTGTTACAAAACAAGGGTATGTTTCAAAGAAATTCCTTATTTCAACAAGAGGTGTTCCGCCTGAAATAGCGCAGGAAACTTTTAAAGGTATTGAAGCCAGCCCTTCTTTGTGGGAAAAGGTTGATGGAATTGATTATTCTGCACTTAACCAGCCACTAACAAAATTTGCCTACGATCCTGTTAAACAAAACTTCCCTTACGATAAGGCTTATCAGGAACAAATGGCAGGTGTTGTTGCCAACATACGCGAACAGGAACAGAATGTGCTGAAAGGGAAAAAGGAAGCAGATAAAAACTATCAAGCAGCAATTAAAGAGGGTGATAAAGGTTTCGGCAAAAAGGATTATAAGTCAGCTTTGTCAAGTTATAATCAAGCGTTGGCAATAAAAAAAGATGATGCTGTTGCTAAACAAAAAATAGATCAAACTAATCAGGCTATTAAGGCCGATGCCGATGCCAAAGCAAAAGCCGATGCAGACGCAGCTGCTAAGAAAAAAGCGGATGATGACGCTAAGGCAAAAGCTGCCGCCGATGCTGCCGCCAAAGCTAAGGCAGATGCTGATGCTAAAGCGAAAGCCGATGCGGACGCAGCAGCTAAGAAAAAAGCGGATGATGATGCCAAGGCAAAAGCTCTTGCTGATGCTAAGGCAAAAGCAGATGCCGATGCCAGAGCAAAGTTAGATGCTGCTGCACAAGCCAAAGCAGATGCAGAAGCTAAGAAAAAGGCAGACGAAGATGCTAAAGCGAAAGCTGATGCCAAAGCAAAAGCCGATGCAGACGCAGCTGCTAAGAAAAAAGCGGATGATGATGCCGCTACCGTCAAAGCCAATGATGATAAAGAAAAAGGAAAAGCTAAAAATACGATACGTCAGCAGTTGGGTGGAAGTGATGTTCAATACAAAGCCGCTGTTACTCGCGGTGATAACTCAATGAAGTTTAAACAATACCAGGATGCTGTTTCCGCTTATACAGAAGCTCTTACCTATAAAGCTAATGATGCTTATGCAACCGGAAAATTAGCTCAGGCTCAAAAAAATCTTGACGGAATTACAGCTGCGGTTTCAACAAATACAATAGTTGCAAAAAAAAGTGTCAATCCCTTATCTTTACAATACCCACAAGGTATAACAG
>CAJCJB010000255.1 GCA_903970545.1 Candidatus Saccharimonadota bacterium
AGGCATTTCCTGAGTTATCCGTGGTTATTGCTAATCCATCCCCAGCACTTTTAACGTGTCCGCCTGATTGCTTAGCCCATAGAACACTACCATTTGAGTCAGTTTTAGCAATAAACATTTCTGAACTCGAAGGATTACCAACAAGCATATAGCTTCCTAACTCAAACGTATCCTCTATACTACCTGTGATAAAAGTATTTCCAAATTTGTCTAAACATACCCCACTCGAATATTCATTTGATCCAGAATTGGAAGTAGATTGTAATGCCCAAAGCACACTTCCTATATTACTATACTTAACTAAGAAAATATCGGAATTGCTACGTGTACTTAAGGTATCATTACTAAAGATTAACGTATTAACAAAAGAGCCTGTAAGAAGGGCTTCTCCATTTTTATTAGTAGCATCTGCCCATCCTTCAGCACCTCCAATCCCCTGTTTACCCCAAAGCCAAGATTGGGCAGAGACAATAAAGTGCGAAGAACTAAGAACTAAGAGTGCGAGGAGAAGTTTTTTCATAATCGGTAGTTTAAAATTCGTTATTATTCAGCGACAATATTAGGCAATAAACTTAACATTTCCAACACATTCTTGGAATTTTTTATGGTGGTGTCAATAATGGAGCGTAAAACTGCGAACCGGTGAGCACCGGCAAAGGCTTTGAACTGATTTGACACCTTCATTTTGACTTTCGCATTTCGGATAGCTCTTTCAGAACCGTTATTGTCGGGAGGTACTTTGGGATGATAAAGAAAAGTGAGAATAGAATCGTGGTTTTTGTTGAGCCGCTTAATAAATGTCCTGACTTTTTTCTGTTTGTTGGTTGGGTCTGCTTGTAATAGCTCGTCTAATTGTTGTTGGAGAAATACGACTTTTTCATTGGAATACGAATAATCATCAGGGTTCATTTGTGATTTGAGTTCAATGGCTTGTTTGAATAGCTGTTTGAGTTGAACAGACCATTGACATTTGAAAGCATCAATAAAGTTATTGAGTTCACGAAGCAGGTGGGCTATACAAATCTGATGTGCCTTAGCGTGTACTTTTAATTGAGCCGGCAAGCAATCCGTAACATATACAGAAACAGGGAAACCGTTTTTGAATAAGCTGGTAATGGTTTCGTACCCACGACTTAAAGACACTGTAAGGAAAGTAAGCAAAGGCGTTTGAAAAGTAAACAGCCAACCTTTACCGCCATTTATTCTTATGCCCGTTTCATCTCCTCCTACAATCGGAGAGCGTGATACACGTTGTTGTATGTTCCTATAAGTCTTTTCTCCTTTTTTTGTAAGGTCATCTAACATGTTATCTATCGTACCTTCACTGACAGGTATATTCAAACAGTACTTCATAAACTCTGCTATACGCCCATAAGACATATACTGGCGAACTGACAGATAAGCCACCCATGCACTAACCTGCGGAGAGTATTGTATGCTTGACTTTAAGCGTTCGGGGAGTTCGGATAGGGTTGTAAAACCACATTTTTTGCACCTACATGAATAGGATTTATGCTCTACATATAATGGAATAATGGGCGGTATTTCTATTTCCTGTCTGCTTAATACCAATATAGCTTCATCTGTTATTAGCCCTTCTCCACATTGCTTACAATAATTAGGACGGTACTCCACAATTTTATCGGCAACCTCTTTCATCATTAAAGTAGTCCCCTCATGCCCGGACTGACCACCTGTTTTGCGTGTAGATGGTTCACGTAAACTATTCCTATTGCTTCTTCCTATATCGTGCGATGGCGGAGTGGAACTGGTGCCACTTTTATGTCCGTTCTTTAGAAGGCGTATTTCTTCCTTCAATGACTTTACTTCTGCCTGCAAGTCAAGAATGGTTTGTTTTAATGCTTCGTATTCAGCTTTGGGTATGGTAACCGTTTCGATGCGAAATATTTTTCAGCAAAGAAACTGGTTTCGCTTTTGCGGAAAAACAGGAAAAGAACTTTTTCTTAAACATATCATTGTTAGTTCAAAAATGATTTTGCGGGTGGGCTGCTGAGTAGTTACTTTTAACGTAATTTTGCCACTTAGATTTGAATTATGGAAAAATACAATGTAATAGTAATAGGTTCGGGACCGGGGGGATATATAGCTGCTATACGCTCGGCACAGTTAGGTTTTAAAACGGCTATTGTGGAGCGTTACACTACTTTAGGCGGCACTTGTCTTAATGTGGGCTGCATTCCTTCTAAAGCGCTACTTGATTCTTCGGAACAGTATTATAATGCACTCACGAAGTTTAAGGCTCATGGCATCAATATTGGAGACATGAAGTTAGATTTTACCCAAATGATTAAGCGCAAAGCAGAAGTAGTGAAACAAACCTGCGATGGGGTGGCTTACTTGATGAAGAAGAATAAAATAGCGGTAATTACCGGTCATGCAACATTTATATCTCCCAAAAGCATTTCGGTTGGTGAACAAACATTTGAGGCAGATAATTTTATCATCGCCACCGGTTCAAAACCCTCAACTATTCAGGGAGTAACGATAGATAAACAACGTATCATTACCTCAACCGAAGCCTTATCTTTAAAAGAAGTTCCGGCTAAAATGGTTATAATTGGAGGTGGTGTAATTGGCTTAGAGATTGGCTCTGTTTATGCAAGATTGGGTACAAAAATTCAGGTAGTGGAATTTACGGATAAGATTATTGGCAATATGGATTCCGGTCTTGGAAAAGAATTACAAAAGGTGTTGCAAAAGGAGGGTTTTGAGTTTTATTTAAGCCATAAGGTGTCATCTGCCACAGTTAAGGATAATGAAATAACGGTTACGGCAACTGATTCACAGAATAAGACTCTAACTTTCACAGGCGATTACTGTTTGGTCGCCGTTGGAAGAAAGCCCTATACCGAAAATCTTGGGTTGGATAAAGCAGGCATCAAAACAGATGCAAGGGGATTTATTAGCGTCAATGAAAAATTGGAAACAGGAGTGACGGGTATATATGCAATTGGGGATGTTGTAAGGGGCGTTATGCTTGCGCACAAGGCAGAGGAAGAAGGTGTTTTTGTTGCGGAAACCATAGCAGGACAAAAACCTCATATTGATTTTAATCTTATTCCGGGTGTTATTTACACATGGCCCGAAGTGGCATCAGTAGGTCAAACAGAAGAGCAGTTAAAACAAAAAGGAGTATCCTATAAAACAGGAGGTTTTCCATTTAAAGCCAGTGCAAGAGCGCGGGCAAGTATGGATACAGATGGTTTTGTAAAAGTGCTTTCCGATTCAAAAACAGATGAGGTGTTAGGAATTCATATCATTGGTCCCCGTGCAGCAGATATAATCGGAGAAGCGGCCGTGGCAATGGAATTCAGGGCTTCGGCAGAGGATATTGGAAGAATATGCCATGCCCACCCTACTTATTCGGAATCCTTAAAAGAAGCGGCGTTGGATGCTTATGACAAAAAGCCTTTAAACCTTTAATTAGCTATGGGCTATAAGCTATAAACTATGAATTTTAAAGGCAAAACAGGAATTTTACTGTTAAATCTGGGAACACCCGATAGTCCCGAAACGGCTGATGTAAGGAAATACCTAAATGAATTCCTTTGCGACAAACGGGTGATTGATATTCCCTGGCTGCAAAGACAAATGCTGGTAAAATTTATTATTGCTCCTACTCGTGCTCCAAAATCAGCCAAACAATACAAGGAAATTTGGACAAAAGAGGGTTCTCCATTACTTATCAATAGCCTGAATCTTACTGCAAAATTGCAGAGGAAAATGGGAAATGATTTTGTAATAGAACTTGGGATGCGATACCAAAGTCCGCCTGTTTCGGATGCTTTGAATAAGATTTTAAAGACAGAAGGTCTTACAAAGATTATCATTGTTCCTCTCTATCCTCAATATTCTGCTGCCGCCACATCGTCATCTGTAGAAAAAGTAATGGAACTACTGGAAAAACAGGATGTAATACCTCCATTTGTCTTTATGGGACCATTTTACGATAACCCATTATTTATAGAGGCTTTTACCAAAATCTGGAAAAGGAAATATAAGTTAGAAGAATATGACCACTTCTTATTTAGTTATCACGGTCTGCCGGAAAGACATATACACACAGCCTCAACCGAGAGAAATATGAAATGCAGCCTGA
>CAJCJB010000256.1 GCA_903970545.1 Candidatus Saccharimonadota bacterium
TGCTAATTGAGAAGAAACAGTTGCTAATTGCAAATTAACAGCTGCTAATTGCAAATTAACTGCTGCTCCGGCGAAACCAATAATAAATAAAACGATAAGCTAAACAAGTTCAGCATGCTCCCGCCGGCCAGACTACAACCCCTAACGTATGAAATAATTTATACATTTGTATGAAAGGATTTGCACAATAAACCCCTTAAAATATTAAACTATGAGCGCAAAAACAGATAATGTACCTAAATGGGTACGTGTAGCAGTAGGTGTTTTAGCAGTAGTAAACCTTGCTTTTGGGGTAATGAGTTATGTAAGTATGTCTGTACTCTTTAAAGACGGAGCAGGGCTCGACCTTAGCAATACCATTCTTAAAAATGCGAGTTACGAGTTTGCTGCCAGAAATCTGGCAATTGGTTTAGCATTAATCTTTGTAACCATTATTAAAGGTGCTCCCGAAGCCCTTGTAATTTTGACCATTGTAAGGGCATTAATAGAATTTCAAACCATCATCATAGCTGTTGTTCAAGGAGAGATAACGGCTATTTTGCTTATGCCGCTTGCATTTTTAGTACTTGAAGTATTTATTGTGAAAACTTTGATTGGGGTAATTAAAAAAGAGGAGGAGGGGCAATAAAAAGATAAAACAAAGAGCTAAGCTATAACTCAGGCAGCCTAAACCCTCACGCCAATCAACGTTACATCATCCACCTGCTCTAGGTTTCCTTTCCAGTTTTTAAAGGTTGTTTCCAACAACTCTTTTTGCTCCTGCATGGGTAAATGAGCATTTTTAGCCAATAACTCCCTCAGGTTTTTACTCATAAACTTTTTACCATTTGCTCCGCCAAACTGATCAGGGAAGCCATCTGTTAACGTGTAAATTACATCTCCTTTTTTTAATTCCACTTCCTGCTGGGTAAAAGAAACAGCCTGCTTATCATGTTTACCCACAGGCATCTTATCGGGTTTTATTTCTATGGTTTCAGTTCCTCTCACTATCCAAACAGGGTTGTTGGCTGCGGCAATAATTAATTTTTTGCGGGTAAAATCATATACGCTTAAGCTGGCATCCATACCATCTTTACCACCCTCTGCACTACCATCTTTCTTCAGGCGTTCAATAATTATTTTGCGCGTGTCGTTTAAAATATCGGCAGGTTGTATGTGCGTTTCAACTGCTTTTTCTAAACTGGTTACATTCAGCAAACTCATAATAGCGCCCGGTACTCCATGCCCTGTGCTATCGGCCGTAACCAAAGCAAAGTTGCCATCATTCAATATACTTGCCCAATAAAAATCGCCGCTCACAATATCTTTCGGTTTAAAGAATACAAAATAATCATGCAAATTATTATCCAACATCTCTTTCGTTGCAATAAAGCTTCGCTGTATGCGCTCAGCATAATTTATGCTGTCAATTATTTCCTTTTGGTGTTCTTCCACCCTATGCTTTTGCTTTTCTACTTCATCTTTCTGTTGCTCTATAATATGTTTTTGTTTGCGGGTTACCTGTAGCGAACGCAAAATAAATCCGGCAAAAACAAGCACCAAAAGCAAACCACCTGCCACCGACCAAATAATAACCTTTTGCTTATGCTCTTCGGCTGCAACCATGGCATCTTTTTTTTCCTGCTCGGCTTTGCTTATGGCTTCTTTTTTATCATATTCAAATTGCATGGCGCTTTGTAACGTTAGCCTTTCTGTTTCTTCATTACTAAGACTATCGCGGTATAAAATAAAAAGTTTATGCTCGGCCAAAGCAGCTTTGTAATTACCCAATATGCTATCTACAAGAGCTAATCCGGCGTATGAATCTCTGCAATACTCTTTAAGTCCAACTGTTTTACTTAGTGTCAGCGCCTTCGTCAAATACTCCTGTGCATCTTTAATTTTACGAATAGAAATATATACTTTCCCTATCTTCATATTGCAAATAGCAATGCCTTCTTCTTCGCCTATTTCTTCGTATATCTTAAGGGCTTCAAAATACATTTTCAGGGCTTCTGTATAATCAGCTTTATTAGTATACACATCACCAATATCACGTGTGGTAGTAGCAATATCCAGTTTATCGCCCATTTCTTTTTCAAGGGCTAAGGCGGTAAAATGTTTCTTTAACGCCTCCTCATAATTGCCCTGCTTATCATAAATGTTTCCAATATCACTTTGTGTTTCTGCAATGCCCTCTTTATCTTTTATCTCTTCAAATATTTTTAGTGCCGAAAAATAATTATCTACTGCTTCTGTATAATTATTCTGGTTATAATATATATTACCAATATCGCTATACGAATTTGCCATCCCCCTTTTAGTCTCAATCAACTCGGGGTGCAGTTGCAATAGTTCGGTGTAAATTTTTAATGAAGCAAAATGATTTTTAAGTGCTTCGGGGTAATTGCCTTTATCATCAAAAATAGCCCCCATGTAGTTGTGCGCATCGGCAATACCTTCTTTATCATTAATGCTCTCACTTATTTTAAGGGCAGCAGCATGACTTCTTAAAGCTTCCGGAAAGTTACCCTGCTTATCGTATATAAGTCCCAGGTTATTCAAGGCATCAGCTTCGCCTGTTTTAAAGGCAAGGCTTTGAGCCAGTGCCAACGCTTGTTTACCGTAGATAAGCCCTTTATCATATTCGCCGGTTAAATAGTATTGGTTACATATTGTATACAGATGTTTTACCTTATTGGTATCTTCCTTATCTATTTTTAGTAAACCAGCCATCGAATCTGTTTTAGCATTTTGTGCCAAGCAGATTTGAGAGATTAACAGTACGTATATAAGTTGTTTCATAATGGACTTAATAGTTAAGACTTTATGCTTCAATTCGCTTATCGAATGCAATTTTTACCGGCTTTTTGTCTTCATCAATGGCAACAAAAGTAAACTCTCCACTTATTGCCTTTTCTCTTCCTTCGGCATACATTTGTTCAATATAAATATCTACCCTTACTTTTAAACTTGTGTTGCCTAGGTATGCTACTTTACCTACCAGCTCCACAATAGTTCCTCCGGGTATGGGTTTTTTAAAATCTATTCTGTCGCTACTTACCGTTACCATTCGCTGCCTGCTAAAACGGGTAGCGGCTATAAAAGCTACTTCATCCATCATGTGCATAGCAGTTCCGCCAAACAGGGTATCATAATGATTAGTTGTGTTTGGAAACACCGCTTTAAATATTCTTGTTTCAGATTGTTTTATTCTTTCCTCGATTGTCATACTTAGTTTTATGGTTTAAATATAGTTGTTTTTTATTTAGGCGTTGCTTGCTGTGTTTGCAATGTTTATGTATCGCAGGGTTAAAATAACCCAAAAGCAAAAAGCATTAATTGATAAAGCCTATGCGGAGCTTGATACTAAAAACAAACAAATAGAAGAACATCACAAAGAAGTAATGGATAGTATTAGGTATGCTAAAAGAATACAAACAACTTTAATAACCAGTGAGAAATCTATTGAGAATAGTTTGAAAAGATTGACGAAGAATAGTTAAATGAAGAGTTTAATTTTTCTTATCGGCTAACAACTTATCAATAAGCGGCGAGAGTTCTTTATATAAATCCATCTGGGTTTCGGGGGTTTCGCCACCCTCGCTTTTTACATACATTATTTTTCCATTTTTATCTAAAAGTAAAGTAAACGGATAGCCGCTTCCTAAACTATATTTATTAATAAAAGCCTCGGCATCAGCTACTATATCTGCTTTAAAAATATGTTTGGCTAAAAAGGTTTGTATATCGGCTTTCTTATCCTGAGAGATGGCAACTACATTAATTTTGTTTGCATACTTTTTATTCAGTTCGGTAAAAGACGGTATTTCGTTTATGCAGGGCGGGCAATGCAAGTACCAGAAATTAATAACTAAGGGTTTGCCTTTATAATCGTATATCTTTTTTTTAGTACCTTGCAGGGTGGTAAAAGAATCGTTGGGCATGGTGCAGCCTATAATCATTTCCTGAGCCTGTCTGATACGGATAAAAACAGAATCTAAGTTAAATTCAGCATTTCTAAAGGCAATGGCTTTATCATAACAAGCTTGTTGAGCAGTAGCAAGCGTATGTATATAGATAATAAGGAGTATAAAAATAGTCCTCATAACAGTTTATTGCATTATGCCCTGAAGCTTCTCCTTAGCTTCTGCTGTAAATTCAAGCTGGTTACGTTGTACCCATTGCACAAACTTTTGGGTAAAGATTTGTTTTTGGTTTTCTGCCAGGCGGTCAGTAACCAATGATACGGTTTTTTTGTCTTTTAGTTTGAGGTAGAAAATATCATAACGGTATTCTACACCGGCTATTTGAGAGGCAAATACTTTATGTTCTCTCTCTAAAGAAATGAGTACATAGTTGGCAAACAGACTGATGTAATAAACCTTTTGTTTTACTTTAAGTATAAACACCAGCACATCTGCCAGAATGATGAGAAATAATAAGCCGGCTAAAAAAACCAATGCCGAAGAGGATATCCAAAGTACACCGCCCGCAATGGCAAAAGCGCCCAAACGGATGGCTTTATCGGATATAACTTCGTAAGGCAAGTAAAAGAACCTATCGAAGGGCAGACTCATCTTTGCCATTTTGGTAGAGAACTCTGCTACGGCAAGGCATACATATAAAATACCCAAGCCAATTAATAAGCCTATCATGGTATTTTTATCGAAGGCTTTTACAAACAAATGGGTGATGGTGCATACCAAAGCCACCAGCAGGGTAAGTTGTTTAAATAAAGAGATGGTTAGCTTTTGCATGGTTGCGCAGTGTTAGGGCTGTTCGTTATAAATAACTTCTAAAAGGGTTTGCCCTACTGCCTTTAGGGTATTCTTATCAATATTGCTCATATCATCTTTCAGGCAGTGGTGGTAACGAAAAAAACCACCTGCATCGGGCGAATATCCTATAATATCAACCGTAGGTATGCTGGCAAATTTGTTTACGTATACATGGTCGTCGGTTATCTTTCCGATTTGTTTATTTTCAAAATAATTGCTGTAACCCAAGTTAGAAGCTGTACTCCATATTTTATTTACAGTCTGCGAAGCATAAAAAACAGAAAATTCCTCTTTAGGAAAAACAGTTCCTTTAGCTCCTACCATATCTAACAAAATACCAAAGCGGGCCGTATAACCGGGCTTGTGCATATTCTGACTCCAGTATTGCGATCCCAAAGCCCAATCATCTTCCAAAGGAGGAGCATTGCTTTCTACACTGCCTTGTCCGTAGTCTTCCATATCCCACAACATAATATCAATACCAATACCGGGTTTTTGTTTAGCTAATTCACGAGCTACTTCTATAAGAACACCTGCGCCACTGGCTCCATCATTAACCCCCGGACAAGCTTTTTTTTGATTGGCTGTGTTGCTGTCTCTGTCGCAAAACGGTCGAGAATCCCAATGAGCAGATAACATCACCCGACTTGTGCTTAGCGGATTAAAAGAAGCAATGATGTTTTTTGATAACCATTTCTTTTGGTCGAAACTGGTAACGGTTGCTTTCTGAATAATAACCTCAGCGCCATACTCTTTAAACTTCTTTTCGAAATAGTTAACAGCCTGCTCATGTGCTTTGCTGCCGGGCTCACGCGGTCCCATTTTTGCCTGAGCTTCTACATAGACATAAGCAGAGTCGGCATTAAAATCGGGAGGAGTAATGTGCTTTATTTCGGGAGTTTTAACTTCGGGTTGTTTTGTTTCTTCTGCAGTTTTAGTATTGGTACATGAGGCAAGATACAAGGTACAACATACAACATACAATAGTTCTTTTTTCATTCTCAATTAATTAATTGTCCAGCTAGTTCCTTCTTTACCGTCTTTTATTTGAATACCGCTTTCCTGCAATCGGTTGCGTATTTCATCAGCAGTGGCATAGTCTTTATTATCTTTTACTTTTTTGCGCAGGTCTATAACCAGATTCATTACGTTGCTTAAAGCTTCCACACTCTTGCCGCTTTGCTCTTCGCGTTTTAAACCCAATACATCAATGATAAAATCTTTATAAATCTTTTTCAGTAAATCAATATCAGCGGCGTTAAGGGTTTCTTTTTTATCATTAACCGTATTAATAATACGCGCACATTCGAACAAATTAGCCAAAAGGATGGGAGTATTAAAATCATCATTCATGGCGGCATAACAAGCCTCCTGAATTTTCTTTATATCAACCGATGAAGTAGCTGAAGGAGTTAATTTATCCAGTGTATTATAACTCTCCATTAAACGATTAAAACCTTTTTCAGAGCCCTGCAATGCTTCATTAGAGAAATCTAAAGTGCTTGCATAATGCGTTTGCATCATAAAGAAGCGCACTACATTAGGGCTGTAAGCCTTTTCAAACAAAGGATGTTTGCCATCTAATTTAGCTTGCGAAGGTGTAGCACTTGGTGAATCTGCCGCGAGTTTCATTCCGGTAAATAATTCTACAGGAAGAAACACATTACCCAATGAGCGCGACATTTTTTGTCCGTTAAGGGTAAGCATATTGGTATGCACCCAATAGTTAACAGGGGCATGGCCGCAGCAACCCACACTTTGCGCTACCTCGTTGGTATGATGCGTAGGGATTAAATCCATACCACCGCCGTGTATATCAAACGTTTCGCCTAAGTATTTCTGACTCATAGCCGAACATTCGATATGCCAACCCGGGAAACCAACACCCCAAGGGGAGTTCCAACGCATGATATGCTCGGGTTTGGCTTTTTTCCAAAGAGCAAAATCAAGGCGGCCTTTCTTTTCTTCTTGTCCGTCAAGCTCACGGGTGTTGTTTAATTGGTCATCCAAACTACGACCCGATAGCACTCCATAATTATTTGACTTAGCAAACTTCTCTACATCAAAATATACATTGCCATCTTTCTCATAAGCAAAGCCATGCTCAATAATCTTCTGAGTCATTTCTATTTGCTCGGGTATATGACCAGATGCAGTAGGTTCTATACTTGGCGGAAGATTGTTTATCAAACTCATCACTTCACGGAAACCAAAGGAATAGCGTTGCACAATCTCCATAGGTTCAAGCTGTTTTAGCCTTGCCTGTTTGCCAATACGGTCTTCGCCTACACCGGCAACCTCATCTTCTAAATGGCCTACATCGGTAATGTTGCGCACATAACGTACTTTATAACCAATGTGCATCAAATAGCGATACATGATATCAAACGAAGTAAACGTGCGGCAATTGCCTATGTGCACATCGCTGTATAGCGTTGGCCCGCAAACGTACATACCCACATGCGATTCGTGGATAGGTTTAAATAATTCTTTTTTGCGGGTTAAGGTGTTGTGAATGTATAGTGGCTGCATAATTATTTAAGAGCGTAAAAGTACCATCCATAAATGCTAAATCCTAATGGTTAAATCCTAAAAAGCTGTTTTAAATTTCATTAAAAAATTCTTTACACTTTCTTTTTCCTTGACGAAAAAGAAACAAAAAGTCAAGACCAAACGATCTGCCACACACAAGCCACTCTGCTCCGCGTTCGGTCAGGCTCGCGCTCGGTTTTCAGATTACGATGGTTACGTAAACCCGGGGCAGGTGTCCACGAACGGAGCGAACTTGAGTGCAGACAAGCCAAGCAGGGCAGTCTGTGCGCCAGTCGAAACGAAAGTTGGCGTTCGTGGTGGCTTTTTGTTATACTTTTTTGCGGTAGAAAAAAGTATTAAATAAAAAATCCGATTACTATTTTAAATAGCTTCTTAATTAGGTTTTAGAATTTAGAATTCCTTATTTTTGACACCCTCCATTATGATTCCTTTTCAGAACCCTACTATATACTTAGGTGCTTTACGGATAGATGAACCCGTATCTGCCATCACAGATATTATTATATGTTTGGTTTGTTTCTATGGTTTTTATAAAACAAAAGCTCTCTCTGCTTATAAACCTGTAAGCCTGTACCGTTGGTTCTTTATGTTTACAGGGCTTTCTACTTTAGTGGCTGCCATTATGGGGCATGCCTTTTTATATTATTTTGGTACCAATGCCAAAATGTATGGTTGGTTGTTTGGTATAGCCGGTACAAGCTTTGCTCAGTTTGCTGCCATGTATAATACGCGCGGCTTAATTGGCGAATCTGTTTTTAAGAAACTTATTCTTTTTAATAGCCTCGAAGTTATGGCAGCTACTGCCATGGTTTTTATCACCTGGTCTTTTGTGGTAGTAGAGGTGCATACAGCCTATGGTTTACTGCTTAATGTAGTGGTGCTGGAGTTTATAAATTATAAAAAAACTGAATCTCTATTAAGCATTAAAATTATATATGGCATAGGTTTGGCGGTAGTGGCTGTGCTGTGTCACATATTTAAGTTTGCATACTCTGTATGGTTTAACCATATAGACCTAAGCCATGTGTTTATGGCATTGAGTATGTATGTTATCTATAAGGGCATCAGCCTTTATGAAGAAGTAAAGTCAGTGCTTAGAAGTATATAAATTATCTTTCAAAAAGGGTTTTAGCAATGAATGGCACGCTAGTCGCTGGTTTAATTCTTAAATTAAAAATCTATTTCTTCTGCAAGGTCACCAGTCTAAAAGAATTTAACAATGTTGCGGGTTTCTGAAAATAATTAAGAAATTTAACCCCCATGACAGCCGAGCAAGCTAAGCACAGAATAGAAAAACTTTGTAAAGAGATTGAGCAGCACAACTATAATTACTATGTGTTGGATAAGCCCACCATTAGCGATTATGAGTTTGATATGCTGCTGGAGGAGTTGATTAAACTGGAGAAGCAACACCCTGAGTTTCTATCGCCGCACTCTCCCTCTCAGCGGGTGGGCGGGCAAATTACCAAAGAATTTAAATCGGTTAAACATAAATACGCTATGCTGAGCCTTGCCAATAGCTATAGCAAGGATGAGCTTACCGATTTTGATGAGCGTGTAAAGAAGGGATTAGGTATTGTGGGGAATGATTTATTTGGAAGCTCTGTTGAATATGTGTGTGAGTTGAAATTTGATGGGCTTTCCATCAGCTTAACCTATGAGCATGGCAAACTAACACAAGGTGTAACCCGCGGAGACGGTGTGCAGGGTGATGATGTAACTACCAATGTAAAAACCATTCGTAGTATTCCGCTTAGCATAAAAGGAGATTATCCTGCCTTGTTTGAAATACGCGGAGAGATATTTTTGCCCCTCAAAGTATTTCATGCTATTAATAAAGAGCGCGAAGAAATAGGCGAATTGCCTTTGGCAAACCCACGCAATGCGGCTTCGGGTACGATGAAGATGCAGGACTCAGCAGTGGTTGCCAAACGCAAGCTGGATTGCTTTGTGTATTATATGATGGGAGAACATCTTCCGGCAAATAGTCAGTATGATAGTTTAGAGAAAGCAAAAGCATGGGGTTTTAAAATTTCGCCTTACACCAAACTGTGCAACAGTATGGACGAAGTATTTGAGTTTATAAACCATTGGGATAAAAAAAGAGATGAGTTACCTTTTGATATTGATGGCATTGTAATAAAAGTAAACAGCTTTAAACAACAGCAGCAATTGGGTTTTACGGCTAAATCGCCACGCTGGGCTATTGCCTATAAGTTTAAGGCTGAGCAGGTATCAACCGTATTGGAAAGTATTTCATATCAGGTGGGGCGCACGGGTGCTATTACTCCCGTAGCTAATTTAAAACCCGTGCTGCTTGCCGGAACAACTGTGAAACGAGCTTCTTTGCACAATGCTGATATTATAGAAAAGTTAGATGTGCGCATTGGCGACCATGTGTTTGTAGAAAAAGGCGGAGAGATAATTCCGAAGATTGTGGGCGTTGATTTAGCTAAACGCAATCCTCACTCACATCATGTAAAGTATATAACCCATTGCCCTGAGTGTGTTGCGGAGCTTGTTAGAAGAGAAGAAGAAGCAAATCATTATTGCCCGAATGAAAACGGTTGTCCGCCACAAATAAAAGGAAAGATAGAACATTTTGTGAGTCGCAAAGCTATGAACATTGATAGCCTTGGCGGAGAAACCATTGAGCAGTTGTATGATGCAGGTTTGATAAAAAACATAGCAGACATTTATGATTTAAAGAAAGAACAACTGCTTCCTTTAGAACGAATGGCAGAAAAATCGGCCAACAATTTATTGGAAGGAATAGAAGCATCTAAAAAAATTCCTTTTGAACGAGTATTGTATGCTATTGGTATAAGACACGTAGGAGAAACTACTGCTAAAAAGATTGCCAAAAAAGTAAAGAACATACATGCTTTGGAAAATGCCACAGAAGAAGAACTTTTGCACATTGATGAAGTTGGAGAGATAATTGCCAAGAGCATTACAGCTTATTTTGCTGATGAAGAAAGCAGGAAAATGATAAATTGTTTAAAGAGTTTCGGTTTGCAATTTGAGTTGAGTGAAGAACAGATGCAAAGCACTACCGATAAATTAGGTGCAAAAACCTTTGTTATTTCGGGTGTGTTTCAAAAGCACAGCAGAGATGAATTGAAGGATCTGATTGAAAAGAATGGTGGAAAGAATACGGGCTCCATATCGGGTAAAACAAATTACCTGTTGGCAGGAGATAACATGGGCCCTGAGAAATTAAAGAAAGCAGAGAAGCTTGGCGTTGCTATTATCAGCGAAGATGATTTTTTAAAGATGATTGAATGAACCCTATTGTAAAATATATAGCCGAGTATCAAATAAAGAAATTGTGTACTTTCCCACGCAACAAAGAGTTTGTTAAGCTGGCAGATGCAAAAACCATTGGTGTTGTGTTTGAGGTAACAGATAGCAATACCTTTGAAACAGTTAAGAAATTCATTCAGCAATTAAAGGAATATACTAAAAATGTACATGTCATTGGTTATGTGGATGAAAAGATAACGCCCAACTATTCATACATAAAAACGGATATAGATTTATTCAACAAAAAGGAACTGCAAAACTTTTATCGTCCGCAAAGTGCTTACATAAAAACCTTTATGGAAGATGAGAAAGACCTACTGATAGACATTAACATCAATCAAAAGATTCCTTTGCGATATATAGCTGCCGCCTCTAAAGCAAAGTGCAAAGTAGCCATGCACCTGCTTGAAAATGAGGCCTTACATGATTTACTGATTGCAGTAACACCCCAGCAAGGACTGGAGTTTTATTTGCAACAAACCATAAAATACTTAGAGACTGTTTAAATAGTTTCTATCCTTTAACAAAATATTGTTGAAAATATTAAAAGGAATTTCCTCCTCTTTAATTTATTAAAAATAGCTTTATCAAAAATTACAATATGGCAAAAAAAGCAAGCAACGCGGCAACCAGTAAAATAAAAAAGATATTTGTTTTAGATACATCGGTTATTATATATGATCACACAGCTATAAGAAACTTTAAGGAACACGATGTTGTTATTCCCATTACGGTTTTAGAAGAGCTTGACCAGTTTAAAAAGGGAAATGACACCAAGAACTTTGCCGCGCGCGAGTTCTCCCGTTATTTGGATAAACTTTCAGGTAACCATTCTTTACAAGACTGGACCCCTATTAATGGCAAAACACACGGTAATTT
>CAJCJB010000257.1 GCA_903970545.1 Candidatus Saccharimonadota bacterium
TTCCATAGAAGCAAATTGACTATCCCACACAACTGTGTTGGCTTGCAAAGATTCCAGTAATATCTTCCTTAGCGGGCCTCTATCAATTTCAGGGCGAAAATGTTCGCTGCCAAAATCTTCTTCAGGTTTCCCTTCATGGTCAGAAAAAAATGTTTCTGCATGCTCATTTACAATAATCATTCTATCCGCACCTGGACGGTAATTCTTTTTAAATTCATCTAATAGCTGTGCCTGGCGCAATGCTTTTAATCCCGACTCTTCATGCAAATCAAGTGTAGTACCCTGCACCCGTGCATTTTTATTAATATCCCGTTCATACACTTTTACGTTTGCATCTTTCAATTGTAAAAGTCTTGCTAAGGTTAATCCTCCAGGACCGCTGCCTACTATGGCTATTTGTTTGTTCTTCAGTAACATGGTTTTGTATTGTTAATTACGATACAAAATTGCAGAAGTAGAAAGAAATGAAATAGTATAAATCAGCCGTTTTTAAGAAGGAAATGTTTTGATAGCTGTAATATCTATGAAACGGTCATCTTTGTTTTTACTCAACTCTTTGGGTGTAACGCCGGCATACTTTTTAATTTCTTTAATGAAATGATTTTGGTCGGTAAAATTTTGTTCAGGAAAAAGCTTGCCTTCACTGATGTGTTTAAACGAAGTGCCGAAACGAAGAATATTGCAATAGGCTTTAAGTGAAATGCCAAACTGCTGATTGAAATACCTATTGATTTGCCGACTACTCCAATATACTTTTTCTGAAAGTTCTTTTACTGTCATCGAGCCATGAGAAGAATAAATGAGTTCAAATAATTTCTTCTTTCGGCTATCAATACTTTCTGTTGAAACGCTTTTTATTTTTTGTGTTGCCTTGTTGCAAAAGTTTTTCAGGCTCTTCATGTCGTCGGCTTCAAATTGCCAAAAATCATTTGAAATGTTTTTTCCTATGTTCAACACATCTTTAACCGAATCGCCTAACAGATATTCCACAGCCAGTAATTTAAGTCCTATACTATACATCTTTGTACCTGCTGTAATAGTTACCCGGCCAGGCACAGTGTCAATGCCTCTCACTAACATTTCCCATTTCTCTGAATTCATTTTCATTAGTGTCACATCAACCATGCCATTAGGCAGTAGTGTTGACGGAATATCTTTCCCCGTCTTGTTTTCCAGCATCCAAAAGCTGTGCACAAATTGCGAAATAGAACTGTCGGGTAAAGCTGATTTGATTGTGAGTTTCATTTTATTAGCCCCTTAAGAAATAAATCTTAGGAAGCTCACTATTACACGCTTGAGAAATAATTATTCTAAAAAACGCATGTCTTCTTGCGTAAGTTTAATATTCGCAGATTTTATGTTCTCTTCAAAGTGCTTTAAAGAAGATGTTCCCGGTATCGGTAATATCCACGGAGAGCGGTGCAACAGCCAGGCTATGTTTATCTGAGCTTCTGTAGCCTCATACTTTTTGGCAAGGGTAGCTATCCTATCATCCTTTTTAGGCATAGAATTAAACAAAGAAAAATAAGGAATCAATGGGATTTGATTCTTCTCGCATATAGCAAGCACTTCTTGTCCACCTCGGTTTTCTCCATGTGGAGTTTTAAGTGTAGTGCGTTGTCCATGCCCGTACATGTTTTCTACAGTAGCAATTTTGCCCACGCTAATAGCTGTTTGCAACTCTTCTTCACTAACACAACTAATACCTACATGCAATATTTTGCCTTCCTTTTGTAACATAAACATTGCATCTAAAGATTCTTTAATAGGAACAGGGCTACCTGGAAATACCCTAAAATGCACCAAAGCCATTTGTTCCAGCTTCAGGGTACTAAGGTTTCTGTCGATTGCAGTGCGTATATTTTCCGGCGTATTAAATGGCAGCCAACTTTTATCAGGTTTGCGTGTGCCACCTACCTTGGTGCAAATAACCAAATCTTTAGGATACGGATACAAAGCCTCTTTTATCAGGCGATTGGTAACGTCATCACCGTAATAATCGGCAGTATCTAAAAAGTTAACCCCGCTGTTAACGGCTTGTTTAAGTATTTGGATGGCCTCCGGTCGATTAGGTGGTTCGCCATAGATACCTTCTCCGGTAAGGCGCATAGTTCCATAACCAATACGGTTTACATTTAGCGGCTGTTTGCTTTTTTCAGCTATTACTATTGTTTTTATTGCATCCATGACCAATGATTGTTTTGACAAATATAAGCGTTTAGCACTCTAAGAATAAGAAACAAAATCGCACACCTATCTTATTTGATCTTCTTTGGTTTCCAGGATATAAAATAAAGCATAGTCAGTAAAATACAACTTGTTATAGCATACCAGCCACATGTGTAAAGGCCGCCATCTGTTATACCATTCTGAAAAGCTGATTTAAGTTGCGTTCCTGAAATAATAGCACCTAAGTATCCAAAGGTTCTAAATAACCCAAAAGAAACACCTGTCTTTTCTGGAGGGACTTCAGCACTTAATGATAATTGATTAGCAATGATATTTATGCCGGTGGAAAGTCCAACAAGTACCGTAACTCCTATTATCCATATAACTGCAATATTTTGATTCAAGAGAAATAAACTGCTACAAGCTATAATCAAACTAATCACACCTAATATATTTAGCCACGTAACACTTTTTATTTTAGAGGAGACTATCATGGCGATTAGCGCAGACATTAACGACATGGGAATCATAATCAATCCTGTCTCAGAAGGAGACATCATTTTAACTCCCTCTATCCATTGTGGTAAAGCGTATAACAATAAATACAAAACATAATTAGTCCCCAACGTGCGTATATAAACCAATAATAGAGAAGGTTTTTCCCATAACAGTCTTATATCAATAAATGGTTGTAGTTGCTTTCTTTCCCAAGCGATAAATAAGCTAAATAAAACTACACAGACAGAAGAATATATCCATTTATCTGCATGTTGTATAAGTGCCATAAGTAGTAAGATTAGAAAGGCTGAAAACAATAAAATTCCAATTACATCTATTCTTTTAAAGATGGAAACATTCTTATCCTCCTGTGTCTTTTTTACCGATGGAATATTTTTTGACAAATACATGGCTGTCAGCACCCATGGTATATTAATTAAAAATACACCCTGCCAACCAAATGCCTGTGTTACAAGACCACCAAGTAAGGGGCCAAAAACTAAAGTTCCCTGACCTGCTACTGTAACAATGCCCATTATATTACCCGGTATGGCTCTTTCGCTGTTGCTATACTTATTTGCAATTAAAGCCATTGCAGAGGGGTAGGCTGCTGAAGTTCCTATGCCAAGTAATACCCTTGATACAATTAGCCATTCAAATGTAGGAGCAAAAACACCAACAATTGCGGCAATAAAAACTAAAATAAATCCCAGCCTGTTAATGCTTTTGGGATTAAATATATCTGCTAACCTTCCCATCAGTGGTTGTCCGATGGTAGCAGCTATATATAAAGGAGTAATAAGTAATGCTCCTGAACTTACATCTCTTGCAAAATGATTACAAAGAACAGTTAGCGCCGTAGTTAACATAGTGGAGTTAAGCGGATTCATCATCGTGCCCAGCACTAAGGGCAACATAAATTTCCAATCAATACGTTCGCTTTTCTCCGCAGTCATTTATACCCTGCTACTAAGCTTTTCTATAATGTCGGCAGAAACCCCTAATTCTCCAATGCGCGGAAAAATAAGCTGTGTACTATGCTTATGCGCTTCGGCTGATCTGTCCGTCATGGCATCTGTGGCAAAAGATATGTTGTAACCCAATTCATGTGCGGCACGTGCTGTACCTTCTACGCCAATACTGGTAGCAACTCCTCCCAACACAATTCCTGTTATATTACGTTTTTGTAACTCCTCATGTAGCTTTGTATTATAAAAAGCGTTCCATGTTCTTTTTGTAACAAAAATATCAGTAGGTAGTGTTTTAATATCCTCTACAATATCCGAGAAGCCTTCCATAGCTGCCATAGCACTTGCTACGTTTTTAGCAACCGGATTTTCATTGCGTAGGTTAGAAGGAGAAGGAATCACATTTACAGCTACTATAGGAAGATTAGCTTTGTGGAAAGCATCTACCAACAGAGCCGATTTTTCAAGCACATCCTTTATAGGATGTACCACATCCATTCTTACAATTCCTTTTTGAAGGTCGATTAATACCAGTGCGGTGTTTTTGTCTATTGCTGTTATCATGTTATGTGTTTTATTTAGTTTATATTTTACTGAGTATTGTTAATGCTTCTTCAATTCGTTTTACTTCTGTATTTGTTAATGTTCGCTCAATAATGCCTCTTTCAGGATGTACAATAGTTAATTTTATCTTGTCTTCTTCAAGATTAATTAAAACCGTAGTGTCATCTTCAGGAATTACTTTTTTCATTCTTTAGGTATCGTCGCCCACCGATTTTACATTTTTACTTTATCTACGAATGACATGGTAAGCATTATACTACATAAAAGTATTCCCAGAAATACAATCAACATAGATATTTTATTTTGAGAACTTGTTTTACCTACACGTAATAAAACATACCCTACTAATAGATTAAAACATGCCCATAGTGTATTAACCATCGGAGATGATAATCCTTTGCCAGGAGGGTTAGCAAATGGTGAAGGGAAAGGGTCTCCTGATACCCCATGCGTAAAATGCGGCACTACATTTGTCAGGAAAAATGCGCCAAAAAAAGTGGCTACATAATGATACCATTTAACTACTGTTTTGTTTTCTGTTTCGTCTTTTACTTTTTCCATTGTTTTAGGTTTAGGTTTATACTTTTTTTGCTTCTATAAGTTTATTTAACACGGGTATTACTTTTATAAGTAGCTCTCTTTCTTTTTCTGAAAGTGATTTTTCAATAATTCCTTTCAACCATTCATCCCATTCGTATCTTGCTTTTTCAATAATCTTTTTTCCGGCGGGAGTGATGGAAATATAGACTTTACGCTTATCATCTTTGGAAGGTGTTCTTTTAATCATCTCCCGTTCTTCCAGCGTATTTAATATATGCGACATAGATTGCGTTTTAACCTTAGTTAAATTGGCAAGCTCAGTAGGCAATAAGGGGGAGTTTCGCATCAAATGACCAATAGTTTCTCTTTCGGTCATAGAATATTCGCTAATCGTAGATGACTGTTTACGTAGCATTTTGTGCAGGGTAGATACTGCTGTACGCAATGATGAAGATAATTCTAATGTATCCATATATGTGTTTTTACTTGTTTAATAAACTTGTAAGTTTATCGAACAAAATTATACATTATTAGAACACTAAAGTTATTTGTGGAAAGATTTAACATTTGTTGGATTTTAACGCTGGCAAAACTATAGCATACTCAGTTTCATTTTGTTACGCGTTTCCTTTTGGAAAGTGGTTTACTATGGGAAACTATCCACAGTAATGCCGTTATATGTAGTAATTTTGAATGTGTAAAAACAAGATGAGAAAGTGGGCAAGAGAAAGGTCTGATGAATTTATCTGGGTATGGTGCACAGAAAAAAGATACTAAACAGAAAGTAAAACAGAACAAGCATTAAACGAAATAGAAATGAAAGCAAACAGATTGAAGATAGAGATATGGAGCGATGTAATGTGTCCATTCTGCTACATAGGCAAACGTAAATTTGAAAAAGCGTTAGATGGATTTGCGCATAAAGAAAATGTAGATGTAGTTTGGAAAAGCTTTCAGTTGGATGCAAGTTTAAAGACAGATGCTAATACAAGCATTAATAAGATGCTGGCTGATAAAAAGGGTTGGACGATAGAAAAAGCCAAAGAAATGAATGATTATGTTACCAATTTGGCAAAGCAGGTAGGTTTGACATTTAACTTTGATAAGGCAATTGTGGCAAATTCATTTGATGCACACAGGTTTTCTCATTTAGCAAAAGAACATGGTGTGCAGGATAAAGCGGAAGAAGCCTTATTTTTAGCCTACTTTACTGATGGAAAGAACACGGCAGACTATGAAACTTTAATTCAATTAGGTAAAGAGATTGGACTTGACTCTATAGAAGTAGGGGAAATGCTAGTGAGTAAAGAATTTGCAAATGATGTCCATGAAGATATTCAAGAGGCACAACAGATAGGAGTAAGTGGCGTACCATTTTTTGTAATCAATCGCAAATATGCCATTTCTGGAGCGCAAGAAAGCACGACATTTTTGCAAGCTTTAAATAAAACATGGGCTGAATTTGAGTTGGAAAATATTTCGACTACAAAAGATGATAATAATATGGGTGCAGTTTGCACACCTGAAGGCTGTGAATCCTAAAACTAAAAGATAAAA
>CAJCJB010000258.1 GCA_903970545.1 Candidatus Saccharimonadota bacterium
CCCTTCGCCATGTGCAATGGGTATTTTAAGTGCTTTGTTTTTGGGTAATGCGTGTGTAACAAGAGTATCTATATTTTCGGTTTTTATAAAAACATTCTTACAAACAAACTTACGGTTATCATTATGCAACAAAGCACCAGGCAATAAACCTGCTTCGCACAATATTTGAAAACCATTACATACACCAAACAAAAAACCGCCATTGGCAGCATGCTCACTAACCTTCCCCATAATAGGAGAAAAACGGGCAATGGCACCCGAGCGCAAATAATCTCCATAAGAAAATCCTCCCGGAAGTATAATGGCATCACATCCTTGCAGGTCTTTATCTTTATGCCAAAGCTTAACGGTTTCTTGTTTTAAAATGGTATTTAAAACATATACCATATCCTCATCGCAATTAGACCCGGGAAAAACAACTACTCCAAATTTCATGTCAACTTATTATTAAATTATACCTGATTGCTGAAAAAGACTTATTACAAAAGCACTTAATAAACTCCACAGCAAAAGTTCGGCTAAAATACGCCTTTTTGTATTGCCTAAATATATTCCGCAAAAAACACTTATTGGCATAGCAGACAACAAGGCACTAAAAGCCCCTCCGGTGCTTACTATAAACCAAACGGGAATACTAAAAAGAGATACCCATAAAAAAACGATAAAAGCTTTTTGTGTTTTTATAATGTTTGAAACAGTTTTTATAAGAAAGAAAATCAAAGCAAATACAGTCATAAGTGCTACCGAAAGGTTAATTAAAAAACTTCCTTTTATATAAGCAGGGATACTTGGCGCATGAAAAGAATCAGCCAAATTCAATGCCGGTTGCTGCATGTTTTTATCGAACAGGAACAAAAGTGAGATGTAAAAGAAATAGGGTAAGATAATACCAATGAAAGCCAGTATCCACTCACGTAAAACAAACGACCGAAGTATTAATAAACAAATAAAACACATGGGAATAAAAACAATAAAAGGGGGATAGAAAAGAGTTGCCGTTGATATGTAAAATGCTCCGTTAAATACAGGAGAGAAAGTTTTATCTAATTTATAAACAGATATAAAACACCACATAGAAGCACTTAGTAATAATTGGGCAAACAATAAGGGGTGAAGCGGGTTTTGACTAAGCGGATAGCATAAAAAAATACCTACTAAAAATGCAGGAACGCGATTGCTTTTCTCAGTGATTTCTTGCGAACTCATAAATAAATCAAACACCAATACGTTTGCCAGCAATAAAATAATACCGCCTATTTTAGAAAGAGTCCCGAAATCTCTTGTGTGTATAAAAAAGGATAAAACGCTATTTGAAAAGACATCGGCATCAATACTTAGATTTACTGCAAATATGCCCAATACTAAAGTGAAAAGAAGTAGATAAACAGAAGCTAAATGATTATTAATTTTAAAAATGTTTAATAACATAGCTGCTCTAAATGAAAATACTTTTATATTTGCAAAACTAATAAAATTAACACCATGACTTGGACAGCATTTTGGTATTGGATTGCAGATTTATTCGAATTTTGTTTTAAGATCCTTAAAAAGTTACATCAGTTACCTAATATATTAGTGTGGGTAATGTTAGCCTGTTTGCTTGTTTTCTGGACTTTACAATTAGCCAAGCATAAAAAAGAAGCTAAGCGCGACGGCACTTATATTTAATCACTTTCTCTTAAATTTTATCGGGGTACATTCCTTTGGCTGTTACTCTTTCTGTAAATCAACAGAACCCCTAATTACTCCTTAAACACAGCACTTATAGCAAGCGGTATAGTAGTTTGGTTATTGCTTATTTTAGCTTTGGCCTGCTGGTAGCGTTTAATAAAGGCTGCATTGCTAAAAAAGTGTTCTCTTATTTTTTCCTGCACTAAGCTTTCAAACCAGAAGAGCGATTGCTCTTGTCGCTTTTGGGTAAAGTAGTGTTTGGCTTTAGTATGACGAATGTATTTTTCAATCATAGCATACACCTCTTCAATGCCTGTGTTTTGAGTACTTGAACAGGTTTTTACTTCAGGTATCCAGCCACTCTCGGTTGGTGGAAATAAATGTAGGGCATTGCTGTATTCCACACGGGCAGCTTTTGCTTTATCGGCATTGGTTCCATCTGCTTTGGTAATGGCAATGCCATCTGCCATTTCCATAATGCCACGTTTAATGCCCTGTAGTTCATCGCCGGCACCGGCAAGCATCAGCAATAAAAAGAAATCGGTTAAGTTGTGTACCTCTGTTTCGCTTTGTCCTACGCCAACGGTTTCAATTAAAATATAATCGAAGCCGGCTGCTTCGCATAATAAAATGCTTTCTCTGGTTTTGCGTGCCACACCGCCCAAACTCCCACCCGACGGCGAAGGACGAATGAATACATCGCCCGTAGAAGAAAGTTTTTCCATACGGGTTTTATCTCCCAGTATGCTTCCTTTACTAAGCGTACTGCTGGGGTCAACCGCCAGCACGGCCACACGGTGTTTATTTTCAATTAATACTTGTCCGAATATTTCTATAAACGTACTCTTGCCCACACCCGGCACACCTGTAATACCAATACGTACCGAGTTACCCGTATGCGGCAGTATCTTTTCAATAACCTGTTTAGAAATTTCCTGATGCTCTGCTTTATTAGATTCTGCAAGGGTTATAGCCCTAGCCAAAACAGAAATATCTTTATTCAGAATGCCCTCTACATACTCTTTTATAGTAAGAGGGGCTTTCATTTAAACTAAAGCAATATCAAACTGAACAAGGTCTACAAACTCCTGCACGCGTTCTTCCACATCGGCTTTACTCAACCCAATTAATCGCTCAGTACCAAATTTCTCAACCGTAAAGCTTGCCATAGCCGAACCATAAATAATAGCACGTTTCATATTCTCAAACGATATATCCTGCGTTTTAGCTAAGTAACCTATAAAACCACCTGCAAAGCTATCGCCCGCACCGGTTGGGTCAAACACATCTTCAAGGGGTAGGGCAGGGGCAAAGAAAACTTCATCCTTGTTAAACAACAAAGCACCGTGCTCACCCTTTTTAATAATAAGCGTTTTAGGTCCCATCTTTAAAATCTTTTGCGCTGCTTTTACCAAAGAATATTCTCCCGATAATTGACGCGCTTCACTATCATTAATCGTAAGCACATCTATTTTGGTAATCACCTGTTTCAAATCATCCATCGCAATATCCATCCAAAAATTCATCGTGTCTAACACAATCAGTTTCGGACGGGTTTTAAGTTGTGCCAATACTTTTAACTGAAGCGACGGCATTAAATTACCCAGCATCAAAAACTCACAACTCTGGTACGATGCAGGCACCACAGGGTCAAAATCGGCCAATACGTTTAGCTGTGTATCAAGCGTATCGCGCGTGTTCAAATCGTTATGATACTTACCTGCCCAAAAAAAAGATTTCTCACCTTTTTTTACTTGAAGACCCTCTAAGTTAACCCCCTGCTTTTTCAGTACCGACAAAAACTCCTGCGAGAAATCCTCGCCCACAACCGACACCAAATTAATATGATTATAAAAATAAGAAGCCGCCAAACTAATGTACGAAGCCGCACCGCCCACAATCTTATCTGTTTTACCAAAAGGCGTCTCAATGGCATCAAACGCAACAGTACCAATAACTAATAAACTCATATTTTGTTTTTTATTTTGTTTCTAAATTGTAATATGGTGTTCGCCTCAAGAGGCTCGGGTCATAACTTTTTCTTTTCTGCAAATATATTGGTATTTATTTAAAACCCTTACTTGCATTTGGGCGTTCCGGCGATTACGCCGTCGGGCTTTGCACTGCAATCTTTTGTCGATTACAACAAAAGGATTTTCGTTTCAATCCCTAACGCTGAGGATTATTTATACCATCTTTTGGAGAGATAGCCTTTTTATTATCGAACTCTGAATTAAACACATCATCTTTTTGTGTGCTTTTTTGTTTAACTGGTTCTAAAATAATACCGGGTGTAGTTTGAATAACAGCTCCCATTTGAGCTTGCATACCCTCCAATAACTCACGCAAAGTTCCTGGATTTGCAATAGCATGCCAAGCTTCTG